>NC_003065.3 GCF_000092025.1 Agrobacterium fabrum str. C58 | reverse complement strand
CCAGCCAGCCAACAGCTCCCCGACCGGCAGCTCGGCACAAAATCACCACTCGATACAGGCAGCCCATCAGTCCGGGACGGCGTCAGCGGGAGAGCCGTTGTAAGGCGGCAGACTTTGCTCATGTTACCGATGCTATTCGGAAGAACGGCAACCAAGCTGCCGGGTTTGAAACACGGATGATCTCGCGGAGGGTAGCATGTTGATTGTAACGATGACAGAGCGTTGCTGCCTGTGATCAAATATCATCTCCCTCGCAGAGATCCGAATTATCAGCCTTCTTATTCATTTCTCGCTTAACCGTGACAGGCTGTCGATCTTGAGAACTATGCCGACATAATAGGAAATCGCTGGATAAAGCCGCTGAGGAAGCTGAGTGGCGCTATTTCTTTAGAAGTGAACGGTTGACGATATCAACTCCCCTCTCCATTGCTCACCGAATGGTACAGGTCGGGGACCCGAAGTTCCGACTGTCGGCCTGATGCATTCCCGGCTGATCGACCCTGCCGCTATTGCCCGCCAGGCCGACCTCGATGCGATGAACATCGAGATATACCACTTCGCCAGCGGCGAGGCGCGCCAGCTTCGAGACAAGGGCTTCGCGGCATTCTGCTACCTGCCAGCCGGACATCATGAAAAGCTGATGCAGTACGGCATCAATGTCGAAGCTCAGGTTATCCAGGGAATCCGCGACGGGGAGCTCGACCAGTTTCTCGGAGATGATGTCGCACAGGTTGCAAGGCTGAAAGAAGAAGCAAATGGCTGATCAGAATATGCCAAAGTCTGCCGAGCAGGATACCGCTGCCATTGTCGAGAAGATCGCCCCGCAAAGCCGGCGAGCGTGCCCTCGATCACTTTCGTTCCCTGTCGAGCCTTCCCGTCGAGACAAAGGGACACCTCGACCTCGTTACCGAGGCCGACAAGGACGTTGAGGCATTCCTGATTGGCAGCTTGCGGGAGGCGTTCCCCGATGATGGCATCATGGGTGAAGAAAGTGGCGAGATTCCTGGCGCCTCCGGGCGCGTGTGGGTCATCGATCCGATCGACGGAACATTCAACTTCGTCCGCGGCGGCCAGAATTGGGCGATCTCGATTGGTCTGTACGAGAACCGTCGTCCGTCATTCGGCGTGATTTATGCACCTGTTCGAGATCTGATTCTGGTCGGCGGCAAGACCGTTCCAACACGGTTGAACGGTCAACCGATCAAGCCGCTGCCAGCGCTTGATATGTCGCGTGCCTCGACCGGTTTCAGCCGCTTTATTTCGGATGATCTGAAGATCAGCTTCCGGTTCTGCGGCGCCGCGACCTTGTCGATGATCGAAGTGGTGATGGGCGAGACCGACGGCTACGTGTCGCTCGGGGATTCGACCTGGGATGTGATGGCGGCACTGCCGATACTCGGCCATCTCGGTATCTCCAATACGATCGACTGGGACAGGATCGATCTCTCGTCGAAGCTCCGTTTTGCGTGCGGAAGCGAGGAATTCCTCAGCAAGGTGCGCCCACTGATCGAAAAGGTCTCAGCGGCCGCGTAGTCGAAGCCCCGGCGCTTTGATTGAACACCTCTTCGCAATCGTGGCGCAGCGCCTTTACAGGCCGCGGCGCCGCTCAAAAGCCGGATGCGGTTCTTGTTTCGAAGGAATCCTGCATCGGAAAGGAATATTCAGTTCGTTGAACGCGTCGGCACCCGCGCCAGGGATGACCGCTACGCTTTCTCAATTCGAGGGTGGATCACGCCATGCCCGGTGAACCTGCAGGACAAACAGCTTTAGCACGACTGGCAATGGTAGCTGACAAGCTCTGGACCGGCGAAATCAGGACCCAGTACGCCGCTATTTGCTATCGGCGAACCGATGACAGTTCAGGCCCAATCGAGGTTCTCCTTATTACCAGCCGGGGTACCGGGCGCTGGGTCATACCCAAAGGTTGGCCAATGGCGAAAAAGAAGCCGCATGAGGTCGCAAGCCAGGAAGCCTGGGAGGAGGCTGGTGTCCGGGGACGCGTCCGAAAAAAGGCTTGGGGTCATTACACCTACGTGAAGAGGCTTGGTGACGGCGAGTTCATTCCGGCAATGGTCCAGGTCCATCTTCTCGATGTCCAGCGGATGGAAGACGACTTTCCGGAACGCCATCAACGCGAGCTTCAATGGTTCAGTCCCCGTCTGGCGGCATCGGCGGTCGGCGAGCCGGAGCTACGCGGCCTCTTTGCGAGGCTCGAAGAACGAGAAATCCAACGGGCCGCCGCCGTCGCCTCCAAAGCGGGTTAAGCGCCTCAGAACTGGAAATCATTATGAACAATATTATCGCAACGGGCTTCAATACGGCATCGACGGACGGCGAGCTTGACAGCCTCGAGAGAGAGCTGCGCCGCCTTGAGGCAATCGGCGTCGACACGGTCGAACTCGCCCTTTCCAGCCTCGATCTGATCGCAGGTGGCCGCATCGTCAAAGAGCGTGGCGATCGGCTCAGAACCCTTCTTGAGACGTTTTCCTTCCGCTATACCGTGCACGGCCTCGTGTCCTCGAACTTCATGGACCCGGCAACGCGCCGGCACCAGGTCGATGCTGCAAAGGCACTGGTCGAGATTTGCGACAGCATCGACGCCCGCGTTCTCGTCCAGCACGCGGGCTTTCTGCGCGCCGATCAGATCGCTCAACGCGCCGGCGCTGACGAGCGTCAATGCGAAGCGCTGCTCGAATTGGGCGAGCATGCCAAAGCGTACGGTATTCGCATCGCCTTTGAGAATATTTTCACAACGGAGCCGGGCCAGTATCGTCAGACTCCGGCCGAAGTTGCCGCAACGGTGAAAGCCGTCAATCATCCGGATGTCGTAGCCCTGATCGACTTCAGCCACGCCTACCTGGAATCCAACTATCGCGGCCTCGATTTCCGCGATCAGTTGCGCGCCATGGCCCCGGTCCTTGGGGCTCCCGGTCGCCGACTGTCGAGGCGGACCGCGACGACAAGGATAGTTGTAATCACAGATGGGGGTATGGAATGCAGCACTGGCTGGACAAGTTGACCGATCTTGCCGCAATCGAGGGCGATGAATGCATCCTGAAGACCGGGCTCGCGGACTTCGCCGAGCATTTCGGCTTCACCGGTTTTGCCTACCTTCACATCCAGCACAAGCATATCATCGCGGTGACCAACTATCACCGCGAGTGGCAATCAACCTATTTCGACAAGAAATTCGACGCCCTCGATCCGGTCGTCAAACGCGCAAGATCCAGGAAGCATGTCTTCGCATGGTCGGGGAGCAGGAACGGCCGGGGCTGTCGAAGGAAGAGCGCGCCTTCTATGCGCATGCGGCCGATTACGGCATCTTTGCGCAGCTCATTCTTGACCAATGCCGCCAATCCATCATGACCTTTACGGAAGTCGACCGGCTTGGTCGCGACCATGATCCGTACGCGGTTCGACGGAAAGATCATGCCGGAACCGCGCAGGCACGCGCAATAGCGGCAATGCGGGCGGCAGACGCACCTTCTTCCAGGCGGATGGTGACAGCGCCGACGATGATCTCAGGGCGGCTAGTTTTATTGATCAGCGGTTCCGCAACGGGTGGATCGATGACTAACGCTGCGAACTCCACTGGGTCATCGGGTGCAGGTAGAACAAGCTTGCCCTGCCGCGCCATCGTTCGCCAAGTCGAAAGGCGGTTCGCCCGCAATCCATAGCGCTCGGCGCCCTCATTCACCATCGCGCGCCAGGTCTCAAGCTTTCCGAAACGATCTGCGCCTTGACCTCGTCCGGCCAATGCCGGTGAATCTCACGTCCAGACTTCCTGGTTGTGAGAAACTCCAATGTACTCTCCATGGAGAAACTCCCGTTGCTCGTCCATGGAAAGCCGATCACAGATTAGGGCGGCGAGAACAACGGGGGGGTAGGACATCGGTTACGCTGAAGCCCTGTTTTCCGGCATAGGTATCGCGGGGCCGCACGACACGGCAGGTGGGCTTTGATGAGACACTCACGGCATTGCTCCTATGGGCTGGCGGTTCAACATAGCTACATTGCAAGCTACACAAACGTTCTCGCAGAGTCATCTAATATGCGTAGAGGCTGCGCAGCGGGATGTCACAACTCTGAACTATTCCTCGAGCACCACCTCGAAGTGGTGTGTTCCGCACATCTTGGCCTGTTTCAATCAAGCCACTGGGTGGACACTTGAATCGGTAATTTCATTCTAAAGTGAAAGCCCTCCTGACATGGAGCGCTCTCGGCTCCGTGAGCTTTCCAAAACCCTCGGTCGCTCATGATCCGCCTTCGGCAAAGGACCCGGTAATGGCACACTAAGCAGTTCATTCAGTAACGCTTGCTGTTCCGAATTTGTCAAATGGTCGCCTTGCATCGAGAGTTCTGGTCGTGTTTCTGAGACGCGCGACAAGCCCGGTTCGCCAAACAAAGCCTGCGGATCAAAGCGCTCACTTGTCGCATTGGTCGAGTGATCGCGTTCCAAAGGCCCTTGCGAATGTTCATCGAACACACTCTCCGACACTGAACTCGTTCGCACCAGGCTGTCTCCGGAAGCTCCACGGAGGCTGTCCTCAACACGCCCGCCTGGTGCGCCATGTACTTCCAAAGGCGGCGGGACTGGCACGCTATGCAGGAAACTCAAGAGCTCTTGCTCGTTTGGATCCGACTGATGATTATTGATCGGAAATAAGGACATCGGCGGCGCTTGGGAATCCGTTCTGCCGACCGGCGATTGCGGATCGGCGGATGGGTTTATCGAGGCCCGCCGCGAACCTAACATCGTTATTCTTTCCGGCGATCCGGGAAACGACGTCTCTGTTATTGACCGGCTTGACCGGAAGAGATTTCCCCGCCTCTCACTGAGGTTTTTTTCCTCTTGCTTTTCCCTTTCATTATCACGCTGGAGATTGACCGCCACTGGCCCTTTTTCCGACTTAGCGCCTTCCCTTGGAAAAACTGGATCTGAGGCACGCACATTTGACGATGGAGGTAGTGTTTGGGAACCGACCCGTCGCTCGGAGTTCGGTTGCCGAAACAAGGGTGAATTTTGTATAACGCCTTCTAATCGTCGGTCTTTTGCAGGCACAACCCTAGGCTCAGCCTCATCACGACGGCCGTCTCTAAGAGAGTTGACCAGATGCGACTGCGGCGCCGAATCCACATTTGCCGTCTCCCGTGGAGGCGATCTAGGGATAACTGCGCGCTCTTGCCAAGCCTTCCTATGCTCAATGGATTCCGAATTTCGCAGCTTCTGAGCGTCGTGTTCTTGTTCACTTAGCGTCGTCAGTTTCCGACGAACCGTCACGCCGAGTATCTTTTTTGAGACTTTTTTGATATCAGCGTTCAAATACGCTGTTTCACTCTTGTAGATCTTACCGAACGTATGCTTGGTGCTCGTCAATTGCCCGCTAGCCTCATCGTAGACAGCCGATCGCTTGTTGAAGAGCCGTCGATGACTCGATATATCTCGGCCAAGTTCGTTGCCCTCTGTGTCTAGCAGGGATCTATAAGATTTGCTGAATGCGCCACCAAGTTTTCGAATCGTCGTCTGAGAGGTCTGACGATCCACGGCTTTCGTCGAATTCTTGGAAAAGCCGAGACGTTTGCTGCCGATGAGCTCGAGGTTGCCTTTTTCGTCCCGCTCAAAAGTTTCCTGCTTGGAACCTTTTCGACGGGTTAGTTCACGAAAGAGCCGGTTTTCCGGTCCGCTCCGGTAGGGTGTGCTGACCTTCTCGGAAATAGGTTGAAATAGCCGATTTCGGTTGACAAACTGCGTGCGGAACAGCAGGCCATTTTCGTCTCGTTCCCATTTTTCTTCAAAGCGTCCGTCTTTGTATTTCACATGCTTCGCGCGAAGTGTACCGTCCTCGGCATAAAGATGGCTGCTAACGCTCCTCCAGGTCTTCTTTTCGTGGAGACCCAAGTAAACATTGCCAGTCTCTGCGTTACGCTTCAGAACCTTTCTTGTTTTTCTTATTATACCATGCTCGCGCGTTAATTCTTTTGGGCTGTCGACCCGAAGCTGTTTATTTCCCAGCATTTTATAGCTTATTTCGCCTCGAAAGCCGTCTTCCAGCTTGTCGATTATCTGCATATCGGCGACATATTTTCGCTTCTGGTCCGGCGTTTCGAGCCGGGCTAGATTCCTTGTTGCCTCCTCTTCAGTAAGCGAGGCTTTACGCATTTGCTTAGAAAGCCGCTTAGCAGAACGGCGCATGTCAGCCGTAAGCGACTTCGCGACACTCTTCTTCGTCGTGTCGACCATTGTTGAATCCTTTCAAATGCATATTTTGAACTAAAGGGCTTCGTCACTGACGCGGTATCAGGAAATCTACAGACTGTTTACGGTTGGGCCGCGCGGTCGGCTTTCATAAGTCCGCCGGCTGTCACTGATGGGGGGCAATGCTGGCTCCGGCCGGACAAAAGCACGTGAATATCTATCGGACGGTTCAGCGAGAAGCTGCGCTGCGTCGCTCGGTAATTTCATCATCAGGCGCTCATATTCCACAACATTAGTGTAAGTGCCGGTTCTTTGCCCCTTTTCATTGCGATCCGCTATCAGGACATCTTTTTGAGACAGTTGTTGCAACTTTTCCGGGGACAAATCTGGAACCTCACGTAAGTTCGGGCCATCCGCAACAATAACCGCTGCCTGTCTGTCAAACTGCTCAAACTTGACACTATTCGCATGACTTTGCCGACCCATCGACACGGGCAGACCAACTTGATCCATCAGTTGGGTAAAGTGTTCGGGGTCGGAATATTCCAGTCTTGAAGGTGACATGTAACGGTTTCCGTCGCGAGCAAGGACCTGAACTCGATCCCACAACTTTCCCTCTTTCAAGGCTTGCGTCCAAGGGGAGTTGGGTAGGTTTTGCAATAGGTAGTCAACGCTTACATGGCGATCGCGAGTCATCCCTCCCTGGCCATCTGGCTGCCTTCCCATATTCACAGTCGCAGCCGGAAACTGCTTGTTGTGAGCTCGATTCTCGCCGGCGAACTCTGCGAAACGGATATCCGCACTGCCCCGCTCCCATGATTCCAAATATTTGGAGTCATGCATAATCCCAGATTTGGATTTGAGCTTGATCTCGGTATCGCTACCGTATTTAGTTTTGATTGCGCGTTCGAATTCCTCAAATCGCTTGTTAGCGTAAGCGTCGCCCGCAAACCTGTACGAGAAATGTATATCATTTTGCGGGGTCTTGATTAAGATATCCGGCAGCAGTGAACCAGCTTGAAACTGGTGCTCATAGCGTTTTTGAATTTCTCTGCGCCCGTATTTCTCTGTTTGTATATATCTATCCTCAGGCCTCAATTTATAATTTCGGTCGAGCTTAATATTCTTGTCTGTTTGATAGAAGATGTCGGTGCCAGTGATGCCCATCTCTGCGTGAGCGCGATTCCAGACTTCCAACTTGTACTGAAAACACTGTTTACTCTGTTCTCTTGGCTCCAGGTTATGCAATTGTGCAGCCAATTGCTCCGGGATATCGATCCTCTCGAATGCGAGGGGCGGGGGATAGTAGTTGCCGACTCCATCCCTATAGAGCCGGCAGCTCGCATTGAATTCCGCCTTGGTGGGCAGATGATCGAGGTTACATTTAGTAGTACCTGCGAACTTGTCTTGTCCGGTTTGCCGCACAAGAATATACTCGTCGGTACGCCGATCATGGCCTGGTAAAGCCATCTTCGCGAATAAGTTGGATAGCTCATTTTCAACCTCAGACCGATTGCCTTGAGCGCTGCTAGAAACATGACTTGACTGAGAATCGAGCATGTCCGCATCCAACCGCGGGCCGAGATCATCCGTGTGAGTCGGGCTTCCGTGCATGTTGTGTTCGGGAGTTTCTTGGCTACCCGTCATATCAATTTCGGACATCCCGGTGGAATTTACGCCCTCCCTCTTCTGGCGCTTCAAATTCACGAAATCAGAAGTTTCGACATTGCCTGCTGCGGTCTCAGTGATATTTTCACCATTGCCTTCGGCCTTCGGATCCATCGTCTAACTCCTTTTAGCCGGCTAGGTTTTCTTCGGGGAGCGGGCAGTGAAGGACAAAATTCTCCAGTTCAATCATTTCGAGATCCAAACTCGTAAAGCCATTTGACTGGTGATGGTCGCTCAACTCCTCTTTGTGAATTTCTTGCGGCTTCTCAACCGCCAAGACAGGCATGTTTTTATTCGCATTTAGCTTGATGATCACCATATCATTGTTTCTCCTACAGAAATTACGATTTTCCTAGTGCCTTCCGCTCCGATCCTGCCCAGCCCAAATCCATCGAACGGAAAATTATCGGTGCAAATTAAGGTTTGCTCCATCTTCATGGCCCCGAATGGCCCGGTGCGAGTGTAGGGCCTCCTGCACAACTCTCTTCAGACGTGGCGCATGCTTTGCCGGAAGCCCACAATCGTCGACGGTTTTCATCTTTCTCTTGAACCAAAAGTCGCTCAAAACAAGTCACACAGTGAGGTTGTCGGTTTGCCGCCAGGTCAACTTGACTATCGACGTAAGCGGCTTCAGCCGGCAGCCTGCGCGGGACGAAAGCCGTCCGATCAACATCATCACCGTGCATTGCTTTCTAGGCTGCTGCAGCGGCAGTCACTCTTCGGACACAATCAAGACTCCTAATAGAATTGAGCCTTCGGTGAATCTACCATCCGAGCCTCCGTCATTAAACGAATATCGCGTTTCATATGTAATTCTTGCCAAGTCACGGAGTTAGCACGACTTTATCGAATAAGGCCGCAGGAGATAGTGATCGAGTAACCGGTGCCGTGTGAATGTAATTCTTTCGGAATGCCACAATGACTGGTCATTCGGGATCCCGCCGTTAGCGTTTACGGTGTTCTGCAGGCCTCGACCCCACGGATCAGACTCTTCGCTTGTCGAGGGGGATAGTATTCCTCGACGCGCCTCGACAATCTCAAAGCGCCCAGCAAATCCCTCATCATCCGCCATGCCAAATCTCCAGCTCTTGCCGGAGACGTATTGGCACGGACCTCAATGCTCAGGAATATCCGTATTCAATGGGATGGAGACGGCGGATACGTTGTACGGTCGCAAATTTCGGCTCTCGGCAAACTCAAGTTTGCCCTATCATCCGACGATGGCGAGTTGTGCAGTTCATTCAAGGTCGATCGAGCGGCATCAAGAGCTTGGCGATCCTCGCCAACGGAGACGGAAGCGGCTTGATGCGCGATCGTCATCTCCGACTCTAGCCGCTCATCGCGTTCGTTTCGAAGATGACTATTGGCATCTCCTCGTTGCGACCGGGAGGGGTTAACGGGAGGATTCTGCCAGACTTGTTTATCGAGGGCGCGTTCCGCGGCGCGTAATCTTTGAACGTCAAGTTCGCGTTTGCTTAAAGTCTTCAATTCTTTACCGACCGTGACGCCCAGGATTTTCCTGGAGACCCATGGCGGACCCGCGAGAACTTCATCTTTGCTGAGAGAGGTTGCGCGGCCCCTCGAAAAATCGACCATAACGGGAATATGCCATGAGATCGATCGCACGGGGCTTGGCAATAGAAGCTGTCGTGCGTTTCTCCGCCGATTATTTTCCAGGGACGAGACAAGCAGATGGTGGATCAAAAGTTGAATGGCACTGCTGTCAAGAAATCGATTGCGAAGTCCGTAACAATCATTGTCTAGGCGACTTTGTCAGCGATTGAACGCTTTGTCTCTGCCTCGATCGCGCGGATCATAAACCCGTCGTTCATCGGGCTCGTCGGTAGTATATTCAACCTCAGCGGTCGACGATTGGGCTTCCAAAGGTGACGCGCCAATTAAGCCGGCGGTCCGGTTCAACGCCGCAACGAGTGCCTGCTTTTTCTGCCGTACACCAAGTTGTTTGGCGTCCAGATCCTTCTTTACGTCGTACAGGGCCAAAAACCGCTGATACACTTGACACTCACGCTCGAGAGTTGGCCATTTTCCGGTCAATGCGGTCTCGCGGGCAAGCACAGCTTCCGTTTGCCCACGAGGCCCAAGGTGTAGCAATGGGGGCGCTTGTTCTTTGCTGGGTGGTGAAAGGACCGGATCACGACTCACTGTATAGTTGTAGCTAATTGTCGCAACTTGAATTGGCATGGTAACCCCATCGGGCGTTTCACTTTGGAGACCATGGGTGGCGAGCTGGTGCGCGTAGCCCAGCTGGTTCAACTGGTACCCATTTGAAGCTGTTGCACCTTCCGCGGACGCAACAGGGTCCGACAGGGTTGCCCTTTGATCTGCGCGATAGCTCGCATCATCTGGCCATCCGCGCCCGACCAGTCCAGTCCGTCCTCTTCCTGTCCCTACGTGTTGCCGATGAAGCTCCTTGTATTCGAGGTATGCCGGCATTGGCCTTTCGAGACGACGGCCTTCTTTGGTCGCCCGCAAAGTATCGTGGACGACCTTAAATCCGAAAATGTGCTCCGATTCGTATTTCCCGGTCTCTGTAGCCAGCCGAGCTCGTTCGTTTTTCCGGCTTGCATAGGTACCAATATTATCGGTTCGCGGCCGAGTAGTTTGTTCCGATGGAGAGGGCTCAGCCGCTTGTCCGCAATCTTCGGACAACAGTCCTTGCGCACCGAACTTGCCGCCGTGAATAGTCGCGTTTACTGCCCGGCGGCCTTTGGTGCCTAATCGCTTAATTTTACTGACGCCATCCAAACGATTACATTTGGCGATGCTTTCCGTTGGATTTGCATCCGGTCCAGGCGACCCGAAATTTAATGCACGCCTCGTTTCCAATTGTGAGCATGCCGGTGATTGCAGGTGACTCGCCTCTTGTGCTGCCAGATATGCGAAGGCGGGCCGGCCTGAATCTGATTGACCCAAAGCGCGGTTGGACTTGTTGGCGCCACTCGATTGCGAAGTGGGGCTAAGCGCCTCGGCTTCCGCAAACGGATCATGTTCATCGGGAATCCAGGCCAACGGATCAAGATCCGCAAGGCGCGCGTTCACCACAAGATTTTGCCATCGCGGTTGGGCAGGCTGCCTCCACCTTCCATACGATTGACGTTCCGCATCCCCTAGCGACATTCCCTCGTATAGAAAGACTGGCGAGGATGTCTTTGCAAGTAACGAATTCGAAACCGAAGAGCTTGCTATGGAAGCCTGGCGCGCATCTAGGATGAGGGCTTCCCATGACGGTCGTTCCGGTTTGCTCCAGTTCTCGTATGCAGCATGCTCGGGTTCCCCGAGCTTCATTCCATCATAGATAAATGACGCGGAAGAACTCTTCCGCTGGTCGGTCGAGTCCTTCAGGCTGGCCTGTCTTGCATCGGGCCGAAACTCTAAGTTTTCTTCAAGGGAATTGTGCTCGTCTGTAATCCAAGAAGGATGGTCGAGTTCTGCCATGCGTGCATTAATGACGAGGTCCTCCCACGTGGGCTGAGCGTCCTCTTGCCATTCTTTGTAGGCTTGCCGTTCCCCCTCACCCAGTGGAATTCCCTCATACTCAAAAGTCGAGGAAGACCCTTCTGAAGCAAAGAGCCAGGCGGAGCTGTCAATTGCATCAAGGCGCGCCTTAAGTACCAGGTCTTTCCACGTGGGCGGCTCCGCGTTGCCCCAGTTATCATATGCCTCGCGCTCGGGTTCTCCGAGCCTCATCCCGTCATAGTAAAACGATGTAGGAGAATTCTCGTCCTGGTCGATCGGTTTTTTCCGCTTGCGTTTCGACGCTTCAGACCGAAACTCCTCGCCTTCTTTGAGGGGATTGTGCTCGTCTGCAACGTCAGCACAAGGATCAGGTACCGCCATTCGTGCGTTGACAACGAGGTCTTCCCATGTGGGCTGAGCCTCCTCTTGCCATTCTTTGTAGGCTTGCCGTTCCCCCTCACCCAGCGGAATCCCTTCATATCTGAAGATCAAAGGCGACTCCTCGCCCAAATCGGGGAGCCAAGCGGAACTGTCGATTGCATCAAGGCGCGCCCTGAGTACCAGATCTTTCCATGTAGGCCGGTTCGATGGACACCAGTTCTCGTATGCTTCACGCTCCGCGGCGCCAAGCTTCATGCCATCATAGTCAAATGATGCAGATGGATGCTCGCCGCGATCGGTTTGGCCCTCAAGCGAGTCGTCAGCCGGACGGTTCCTGGGCTCGATTAGATTAAGGACAGGGGTAGCTCCGGCGGGAACTTCGGCAAGCGATGCAGTCGAACCGCTAAGATCGACGTTCGGGTTTCCTGAAGGTCTCATGGCGATATCTGCTTAATCGGCAACCTCGGGGTCTAGCTCCGCATTCGATACAACCGGAATATCTGACGACGCCCCGCATCGAATGATTCCAATGTGAAAGGCAGCTTGAAGTCATTTCACCGAGTGCGAGGACGCGGGTCCATATCGTTGCTGAAGCGCAATGATCTGCTCCAGCAGCTGCTGTTGTGCAATCATAGCTGGAGCCATTTCAGCTGAAACACCGAAATCTGGCACCACGCCACCGGCGTCTTCTTTCACCTCATCGCTTTCAATAAGGCCCTGGGGGACGTCAATTCCAGTTGGGAGGCTGTCCTGCTCGTCATCCATTTCACTGTTTTGCGGTGTAGCGGCTTCCATATTATTAGGTATCGAATCGATGTCACCTAAGCCCTGCGCCTCCGTGACGGCGGCTTGTTGACTGAGGTCTTGCCCATCCCGATGGACACCTTCCGAAAGCATCAAAGATGCGGGCTCAGGGAGGGCGCCAATTTGGCATTCGAAAAGGCGCCTCAGCATACGATCGGAATAATATCGCACCTTTCGTAGTTTGAGAGGCGGATGCCCTTTAATAAGGACGATTTCATTGTTATCGTCAAGCAAGCGCACTTGTTCGGGGCGCAAAAGCGGTGCCCCCTGATCGGAAATCTGGATGTTATGATCGAACATTCGGGCTTGACTGTATGAGGTCGAACGCGCCTTGAACGTATAGTCGCCGATAGCTTTTGAGATATAGGTCGGTGTTTCGTCGTCGGCCGTGGCCATAAATACTTGCACGCCAGTGTTACTGAGAAAGTTTTGTTTGCCCGCGTCATCGTAGATGCCCGTCAAGGCCGAGAGACTCTGAATAATAAACATGAAGCGGCCTTTGTAACCGGCGATGGTTGTAATCGCGGTCTCGATTGCCTCAAGCTTCCCCAGGTGTTTAAATTCGTCAAGGAGAAACAAAACTTCATGCCGCTCATCTTTACCTGGCAGTGATCGCTGCAGAATTGACACGACCTGCTGAAAAAGGAGGCGCATCAATGGCGCCACGACCTCGAGGTCGTTGGGACTGACGCAAAGATAGACGCAGGTCCTCTTCCGACGCAGATCATAGACGGAAAAATCTGATCGACTTGTCGCTGCTTTAACCAATGGATCAGCCCACAGGTTAAGTCCGCCGTCGCCGAGCACTGATGTATAAGAAGTCAAAATTTTCGTGTCGTTACCCGCCATATTGTCGAAAATGCGCTGAGCCTCTTTATTTCGGCTTTCTTCCGCGAGGTGCGCAAAAAGTTTGTACTTCTCTCCAGGTTGAGCAAATAAGTCGTAGACCGCACCAATTGTTGGCGTACCGCGCTCAATACAGGTAAGGATGCCCGCAACGAAAAGGTCCCGCGCGCCGTCGATAAAGCCTTCCGCTCCCTTGCCTTTGGCCGTGATGAGGTTTGCGGCGAGGCGGCGCGTCTCGGTAAACTGCCGCTCGGGCGGTAAAGCTGCAATATCGAGGACGGGATTGTAACAATGAGTCCGTCGCTCTGGATCCAGAGGCGAGAACTTGAAAACGGCGTCGCCGCCCGCTTTGCGTGCTCTGGAAGTCAGCTCAAAAAGCTCGCCTTTGACGTCGAGGGCTATCACCGAACCCTTGAAGGTTAGGAGCGTCGGAATAACGACGCCAACGCCTTTGCCGGCGCGCGTTGGCGCGACAACAAGACTGTGAGGCTGTTCGCCATTGGTCAGATAGCTGCCGAACCAACGAGGGCCACACGTCTTGCCAAAGATTGGCCCCTTGATACGATTATAGCGCTGCAGGTAACCGGCGTGCCGCATTTCGCCAAATCCCGCCCAACGAGCCGTGCCATGATGCTCGTGATTGCGAAACGATATGATAAGTTGGCTTAACAGCACAACAATAGACGTCGAGACGACAATGGCTAAACCGCAATAGAAGACGGGGGTCGCATGACCCATATAGAGCGGGGTCTCGTACCAAAAGGCGAAGACGCTAAACGTCATCATCGCTTCGCCATTGAAACCATGGCGAAATGTTACATAGAGACTTGCCGCGCAAAAACCGGCTGCCAGCGAACATACGATGCTGACAGCTAAACGCTGGGGCGTAGTCTTGCTCGAATTCATCACTTCACCGAGATTCTTCGATCGATCGCAAATTGGGCTTTTGATTTGGGTGTTGCTGCGAACAACACAGCCTTTACCGCCCGCAACCTTCACGTGAACGCGAATCCAATCCTCTATAAGGGTGTGTCCTGCGATCACGGTCATCCCGTTTCCAAATGTCGTCTATTGCCGAATGTTCTGCCGCATGACTAGCCAGTTGTCGGTCCGCGCTGGGTCTAGACATCACGTCGCGAACGGGCGTTAACGCGCGAGTTCTACCAAGATTGTCATGCCCCAAAGCAGGAGCAGGGTCACCAAGCCTGGCAGCGGTGTTTTCGACGTCATTTCGCGCCCTAGAACTGTCAACGGCCGGCTTCACGTAAGTGTTCTCTACCAATTTGTCACAAGTCTTTTGTGCCTCGTAGAACCACGATGTAATCGGCTGATTGGCATTGGGAACCAACGGGGTAACCGATCGAGGGCTAACCCGGGGTGCAGAAGAGTTGCCCAAATCAAACCGCGTATCGGCTTCGGTCGAGATTTTTTGCTTCCCCTTTTCAACAGCAGTTCTTGCGATCCGCTCCGACTCTTCGATATGGGCCAGATCGGCATCGGTTAGATCGGGGAAATCCTCAAGGCTTGCTTGCGATGTCTTCGGTGAACGTGAACGCTCGCCATTCAGTCTGGTAAGACTCACACTATCGATCGGCATCTTCTCCGCGCGTTCGACAACGCCTTCTTTCCGGAAGACGTTGTCTGCTCCCGCTCCGCGCAAATCTGGTACTATATTTCGCACTGATAAAGATCTGTTGGAGTGAGATTCGACTAGTGCGTCGATTTTTGCCAGTTCGGCCTCGGTGAAATCAGGGAAGTCATCGAGCTCCACTCCTGAGGACCTCAGCGCTTGCGGTGAATGCCCGCCACCGCGACCAAAAGGTACCTCCCAGTTAGTGGGCACCCCGTTCGCCCTGTCGGACACGCCTTCTTTCTGGAAAGCGCTGCCTGGTCCGCGCTCACGAAAGTCCGGTGCGGCGCTCTCCCCCGCCGGGGGCCCCTTGGAGAGAGATTCGAACACCGCATCGACTTTTGCCAGGTCGGCGTCGGTCAGTTCAGGGGAATCGCGGTTTGTTTGTGATAACTTCTGCGCACGCGGTGAAAGGTCATGATGGGATCCAAGGATTGCGGCGCCAAGGGGACCCCTCCCCTGTTCGCTCGAGCGGTCACTGCTGACATCGTCGAGAGTTTCAGTGTGTGCGCTATGAGAACTTGCCTCAGCATTCGAATTAGGCGTTGTTACGGTAACTGAAAGACTCTGAGCTTCGCGCCCAAGATACCGGCTGTCCGCGGAATCGCCGAACTCCTCCAGCCCTCGGAGCGGTGACGAAATGGTGTTGCCTGAATTCCTGGTCGTCTCGCTGCCAGTATCCCTCTCGAACCATTCTGCGAGTGGGCCTGAATAGAGAGCGGAAACAGAAGTGCCATCGGGAAACGTCGAACTTTCCTGCGCAGAGTTCTGTGCTCTATCTGCCGATGGCTGAACATTGTACACGCCCGGTTCCGGCGCGCCTTGCCAGTTCGACGAATGCGCGGCCCGGTTCACGGGCGAAGATGCCGAGATAGTATTGATCTCTATGCCTAAGCCGTCTTGCCTCTTTATGGTTAATCCGCTTGCATTGCCGGGATACTCAATTTCGCGCGGTCGCTTTATGCCCCTTGCACTTAAATCTGGCAACGCACTGGCTTCCCTGTCTTGTTTATCAAAATTTTCCCGTTCAAGCCCACGCAGATACTGCATACCGGTGCGGAAAGAACCGCTTTTTTTCCGCAAAATTGCGGATAGGTCCGTGCGGGCTTCGGATATTCCTGGCGGGATTACGGAATCCCGCAGACGGGCCGCTCCCAGTCGTCCGCCACTCGCCGATGTTTCTTGGACGCCGTGCGGCATATCTTCAATTGGCGGTCGCGACAAAGCCGTTGGGACCGAAGTGTCCCGACCGTCTTCTCCAGCAACGATTGATTGTGCCTGGATGGGGATCCGCGCGGTCCCACGCCCTTCATCATTCGAAGCCACAGGAACGGGCCACGCATAGTGTCTGGTGAACTCTTCATTTGCCATCACTCGGTCCTTCTCTATCTCCTATTTCCCCCACGCCCGTCCTTGCTGCGCTCATCTCTCTCGCGTTTGCGTTCACTCGGTTCTCCATCATCATCTTCACGCGGACGCTTTGAAAGGACACCTCTCCGTTGCTGGAGGTGGGCTGTAGCAGACAATGAATCGGTTGCGGTGCTGGCCCGCGTCGTGGCCGTCGGTGGAGATGGCCGAGACGTTCCAGCTTGCCGTACTAAGGGGCCACTACTGCCATCCTGTTCGCCGGCGTTCGCCTGGGGCCCAACCGCGATGCCTTCCAATGTCACACGTTTTGCTCCACTCGGCCCTCCGTCGTCATCATGAGGACGCTTTGCACGCCGCTGCCGGTCGTGTGTCGTGTGCGTGGCAGCTTCAGTTGCTGCGCGAGGAATATCGGGAGTGCGGTTTGCGCTCTCCACACGGCCCTCGGCAACACGCGAAGAGCCGCTCCCTATGTCGTCCGCGAGAATGGTTTCGGAAACGAATGGTTGAGCAAGGCGCTCCGTCTCCAATGCAACCCGCACAAGGACACCGGCTTCGTTGCTGACACCAGCTGGCTCCTGGAGATGAACTTGCGACTCATTCTGCCGATTGTTGGGCCGAGGCATGTCCTCCGGTCCGCCCGCGGATGCTTCAAATGGGGATGTATCGAAAGGTTGGCTGAATTCTGGATGATCTCCTTGCGGCGACGACTGTTCCAAATCCGCGTCTTCGAAACGGATTTGGCGAGCCTGCTCCCGCTCAAGGCGCCGATATTGGGCATAAGTGATCGGCCGCTCGGTGATGCCACGTTCTGCTCGTCGGCTCGCATCGAGGGCAATGCCATGACGAAGTGAAATCTCGGCCATCTTTATGCGCAGGGCGTCGTAATTCAGTTGGGGATGGCGCCGAGATATCTTCAGCCAGCCGTGTCCTAAAAGTTCGCGCCGATTGACGACGACATGCAGATGTGGGTGGTCGCGATCGATGTGGAAGGCCGTAAGATAGTTGTATCGGCCCCCCCCTGCGCCTGACCCAAACATCTCGGCTGCCCACTCCCGGCTCGCCGCATAAGCCGCTACCTGGCTTGTACCGGCGGGGAAGCTTACAATAATATGGGTGGTCAACTCCTGTTGCCTTTCCTCGTCTGGCTGACTTTCGTCATAAGTTCCAGTCTCTTGAACCCAGCTTCGGGCAAGTTCGTGGATTTGATCCGGTGGCAGGGGAATATCGAGATGTCGGGCTGAACGCTGCAGCTCCAGCCTGCCCTTCCGGGATAGATACTCCAACTGATTGATAATTTGTTGAAGGGTCTTGGTGCCACCTCCCGGCACAATGCGAATGATAACTTGAGCTCGATCGGGCATCGAATATGTTCCCCGCCAAGTGCTACGTCAGTGCTACAAGGCGTCTTTCAGCAGCGAGCAACCGTCGATCCGCCGCCGTGATACGGACAAAATGGAACGGAGCAAGCCGTCGAGGTCAGCGAAAGATTTACCGAAGGCGATACGTTCAGCTCGCAAAGCCTCCAAATCCATTGTCGGATTTTCGGCATAGGCAGATAGCAGCGCGGCAATGTTGCTTGAGAGTGTTCCTATGGATTGTAGTATGGCCTCCATCCTATGACGAGTCTCTGCGTCGATTTCAAGAAAGCCACCAATGCGGCGCACCGCAACCCGTATGGCCATGCTGTCGGAGAGGCCCAGCAAGCGTGCCTGATGAGAAAAACTCTCATATTCGGCCGATCTTAATCGGGTACTGACGACCTTGAAGCCTTCAACCTTCACGCATTCGCGCTGGTTGACGGCAATGTCACTTGAGGTGGGCCTACTGCCTTGCGACATAGCTTCCTCCATAGAAGACGGAAAGATCTGAACTTGCCCCGCCGTAGCATTTCCTCGTCGTGGCAGATGGGAATCTAGCCATATACAAAACGAAATCAAGAACACATAAGGGATATTTATTTTTATATTATTACAATTGAAATTATATTACAATAAAATTGAAATATAAAATCAGGTAATTACTACATTACTTATGAATTATCGCAAAATCATACACACAAATAAAAGTACAGACACACTTCCGCTTCACAAAATCGACAGGATAAGGACATGAAACTTCTGACATTTTGCTCCTTCAAGGGAGGAGCCGGCAAAACCACGGCACTCATGGGTCTTTGCGCCGCCTTTGCAAGTGACGGCAAACGATTGGCTCTCTTCGACGCTGATGAAAACCGACCACTAACGCGATGGAAAGAAAACGCCCTTCGCAGCAATACCTGGGGCTCCTTCTGCGAAGTCTACGCCGCCGAGGAAATGGCACTCCTTGAGGCGGCCTATGAGGACGCCGAACTCCAGGGATTTGATTATGCGCTGGCCGATACGCATGGTGGTTCGAGCGAACTCAACAACACGATCATTGCCAGCTCAAACCTGCTTCTGATCCCGACCATGTTAACTCCGCTCGATATCGATGAAGCATTGTCGACCTACCGCTATGTCATTGAACTGCTGCTGAGCGAGAACTTGGCAATTCCGACAGCCGTATTGCGCCAACGCGTGCCGGTTGGTCGATTGACCACATCGCAGCGCGCGATGTCGGACATGCTCGCAAGCCTTCCAGTTGTACAGTCTCCCATGCACGAGAGAGACGCATTTGCCGCGATGAAGGAACGTGGCATGTTGCATCTCACATTGCTGAATATGAGAACCGATCCGACAATGCGCCTCCTCGAACGGAATCTCAGAATCGCCATGGAGGAACTCGTCACTATCTCCAAATTGGTTAGCGAAGCCTTGGAGGGGTGAAGATGGGAATTCGCAAACCCGCTTTGTCTGTCGGGGAGGCCAGGCGGCTTGCCGCCGCTCGACCCGAAATCGTCCATCCTTCTTTGCCTGTTGCCACCCAAAACTCGACCCTGCCGCAGCCGCCTGAAAATCTCGACGAGGAAGATCGACGACCTGCCCCAGCCACCGCCAAGCGTTGTCACAGCTCTGATCAGCAATCGATGCTGACCGTGGATGCTTTGAGTTCGACGACAGCGCCAGAAAAGATCCAGGTCTTCCTTTCAGCGCGCCCGCCCGCGCCTGAAGTATCGAAGATATATGACAACCTGATCCTGCAATACAGTCCTTCCAAGTCGCTACAAATGATCTTGCGCCGTGCGCTTGGCGATTTTGAAAACATGCTGGCGGATGGATCGTTTCGTGCGGCTCCGAAGAGTTATCCGATCCCTCACACAGCTTTCGAAAAATCAATCATCGTTCAGACCTCCCGCATGTTCCCGGTCTCGCTAATAGAAGCCGCTCGCAATCACTTTGATCCATTGGGATTGGAGACCGCCCGGGCTTTCGGCCACAAGCTGGCTACCGCAGCGCTTGCATGTTTCTTTGCTCGGGAGAAGGCAACGAACAGCTGATCTCTCAAAAGATAGGACCCATCCAATCACTCCGCAGTGCTGAGTTTTTCGGATAGTACCGAGGAAAGGCAGCTTTGCCAAGCCGCATAGCAATCTGCTCACGTTGGGAACAGATTGCTAAAGGCGAAATGCACCTCTACCTCAGGCCGCCATCACACCCCCGTACGAAACATCCACGTCAGCGTCAAAGAAATAGCCAGCACCTCTTGCAGTCTTGATCAACTGAGGGGTCGTCGGATCCCCCTCAAGCTTCCGGCGCAGCCGCAAAATGAGGACATCAATACTTCTGTCATACACCTCCTCCTCGCGTACCCGACTGGCGATCAGAAGCTGCTCCCGGGATAGGACGTCGCGCGGCTTCTCCAGGAAAGCAACCAGGAGATTAAACTCACCTGCCGTGAGTTTCACCTCACTGCCCTCTTCCGAAATCAAGCGGCGTCGCCTGAGATTAAGTGTCCAGTCAGCGAAACTAAATGAGCGTCGATCTTTGGTTCGCGCGACACTGGGCCGCACGCGTAACGCAACACGGATGCGCGCCAGAAATTCCCGCGTCCCAAAAGGCTTGGCAATAAAATCGGTTGCTCCCAACTCGAGCGCAATAACTTTGTCCGCCTCTTCGAGGCGAGCGCCGCTAATAATTATGATTGGAACATCGGACTTCGTGGCCAGACTACGAACAATTTCAAGCCCATCTTCGCGACCCAAATTAAGATCGACGACCACGACATCGACCGTCTCGGAGCAGAGTACACGATTGAACTGCTTGCTGTCGGCTACCGCAGTCACCTTAAAGGCATGGATCGTAAGATACTCGACTATAAGATGCCGCATAGCGACATCGTCATCGATGACAAGAACGTGTTTCAACGGTTCACCTCTCAATCTAGGATCCTGGCCAGCCATTTGCAGCTCAACAGAATTTATACACGTAAAGGTTGTATTTGCTAGACTCCACTCTTTAATTTTCTCTCACTACACGGGCATTTCGGCAAGATTTCGACCAAACCGCGCACGACAGAAATGCAAACTAGATGTCTCCGTTTGATGACAAAGATTGCTGAGCATTGCTACAAACGTAATTCTACAACGCGCCATGCGGCATTTAGAAACATGGATCACAACTACTGCTGGTTAAGAAGATCGCCTATTGTCTCACCGCGCCGACGCGCATCGGCAGCGAGCCAGATTTCGCCCACCTCGTAAATGTCACCGTGGGCACGGAAGGGTACGATGACATCAACTGCGGTTGCGAGCATGTCAATCAGGGTGCGATCTTCCAAGCTAGCCCCCTGAGCGCTGCTTTTCACGAGCGAAAATAGCTTTTTGAAACCTTGGACGGGATTGGCACCATGTATTGTGGAAATCGATCCCGGATGCCCTGAGACGACTTCACTCAGATAAGCCCACGCGGCATCGTCGCGTATCTCGCCGAGCAGTATTCGGTCCGGTCGCATGCGCAGGCTAGCCTGTAGCAGGTGCTCAGCGGTAACTGCGCCCAGCCCAGCCCCATTCTTAGAATAAAGCAGCCTTACGTGGTTCTCGTGTGGAATGACGAGTTCGAGCGTATCTTCGATGGTAATCAGCCTTTCCTGCGGCGGGATAGCGTTGATCAAGGTCTTGCTCATCGTTGTCTTGCCACTCCCGGTGGGTCCGCAAAGCAGCATCGTCAACCGACCAACGACACATGCGTGCAGAAACGCCTCCAGATCCCCGTTGTCATAGTACCGAAGGATAGCTTCATCATGCTGATCATGCCGTTTTTTTCGTTCCTTCCACTGATTCCACCTCGGAGCATCGTAACGGGACGAGACTTCTTTGAGACTAGAAACACGGGAACTTGGCCGTCGAATCGTCAAGCTGACGGTGCCCGATGGTACCGTCGGCGGCAAACAGATCTGCAGCCGCTCGCCGTCTGGAAGTTCAGTTGCGCAAAGTGGGTTGCGTGGTCCAACGTCCTGTTTTCTCAGCGCGCCTGCTAAAATAGCGATATCTTCGAGATCGTCATAGGAGACAGGCAAAGGGAACTTGAGGAAGGCGCCGGCCTGGCGCACAAATGCCTCCCCAGGTCGATTTATCGCAACTTCTTCGGTCCGCGGGTCATCGAGCCATTCCAAAATCGGCTTGAGAAGGATTCGTAATTGCGGATCCACCTCCATTTGTATCGTATCTCCATCTGTAAGTGATAAGTTGAATTCGTTATGGACGGCGATCCCGCCCCCGCGCCGCGCGACCAGCCATACGAAGCTGGTATATGCCTGAGAAATCGAGATCCCGTGCGACAAAAATGGAGACCGTGTCGCCCTGATTCTTCTTCAGGGTTGGCGGTATGTTGATCGTGGCCTTGAGGGCTGTGTCTGCCGTTTGTTCACCGTTATTCTGGACGCTGTTGAAGCTCGTCCCTCCACCCGAGCTGCCAGCGTAGGTGCTCGCTGCCTGGAAGGCACCTTGGACGACACTCAAGAGCATGGCCCCGCTAAAGCGCTGCCAGAAGTGATTGTCGACGGTGCCCGGCAATCCCGAGCGACCGAGTTCGTCAGCGCTTGGTGACGCAAGCGAAATCATGGCATGGTCGGGTGTCTCCGCCCGATCCCAGAGCACAAAAACACGCGCATCTCCCTGTTGCAAACCGCGCTGGATCTCGCCAACAACGGTGGTGCCGCGATCAAGAAGCACAACGTTGTTCGTTGTTCCACGAACATCCCAGGGTAACACGCATTTTACATAGCCTGCCAGACTGGTGTCGATTGCCGTTTGCAAGATACATGGAATAATCGTCCCCTCCGTCACCATGAAGTCGGGATGAGGCAAGAGCGTAGCCCTGGTGGGCTGCAGCTCGGTGGGCTTCATGCGTATCGAGAGATCATTCTCGGCGGACACTTCGACCTTCGGCAAAGGACTGTCTTCCCCATTGCCTTCGCGTCTTCGGTCCGTTTCGCCTTGTTGAACGCGCTTGCTGGTCCCTTGATCACCACTGGTGTACGCAAAAATCGGTGTTTCTTCCGGCCGCGGCTCATGCCGTTCCGGCTCACTTCGTGCTGGCGGAGGAGCAGTCGGCTGAACAGCTTCCTGGGCAGCCGGAGGATCAAGTGTAACGTCAATCGGAGCCGGATGAAATGGCTTGGTGTTCGTGGCGATCATGGTTGACGGGGGTGCGTCCCCGTTTTCCTTCTTTTCACGCCCGCCAAGCCAAATGAGGCTAAGTGATAGCGCGAGAACTACACCTCCTACGATCAACTTTTGAGCCCCCGAAAGGCGCCGGTGATGTGTGTCGGAGACCAGGGACCCCGACGCATCGACATCATGCGCCGATTGCTGATTGTCGTCGTTCATCCTCTCACCTCCTTTAGGACGCGCTTCACATCGGGCCTCACAGTGCCCGTCTCCGGCCTGCGGCCGACGGGATCGTAGGCGGTATTCCAAATGCATAATACCGTGTGGCCATCCCTCAGACGCCAACCACGGGAAACCGAAGAAATCTCGACATAGCTCCCTTTGACTGAATAGTTAGCGACAGCTTCCTTTCCATCCGGATTTATCGTGTAGATGGAGGGTATGCGTACATTACCTGGGAAGTGAAATACCGTCGTAAATCCATCATCGAAGACTTCGAGCGGCAACAGCGAACGATCGCCCTGAGCGACATAGTGCCAATTCTTGTCCTCGGCACCAACGGTCGTGGCAGGCTGCTCCAATAAACCCTCTGCTCTCTGTTGATATTGCGCTTCCGCACGTATACGGTCTGCAACAGCCTTCTCTTGTGCCGCCTTCTGGCGAGCCGCTGCGTCATCGGCAGGGTAAGCGAATTGTACGCTATAGTAGAGATCGGCCTGCTCTTTATCGAGGTGCGGCAGCGTCTTGGAAGAGATGCTGAAAACGTAGCGTCGCATACCGGCGTCACTCGCAGTTAGCACGACCACTGGCTGGGGTGGGAGAACCTTGCTAGCCTTGAAGAAAAGATAATTTCCGCGTGGAAGGGCCGCGAGATCTTTGCTATTGGAAACGGCAACAGCTGTCACCGTTTCGTTAGCCCCGAAAGTAACAACCAAAGTGGCTCCAACCGCCGTTGAAAGGCGCACCACTTGATCGGGATTGTAAGCGAGATAACGCATGCGCGGATCAAGTCTGCCCGCCGTTGGCGTGTCTTCAGCCCTCGCGCCAATCGCCGCAAAAAGTAAACATGCCAGAGTGAGAAATGCTTTTTTCGTCATGGTTCGCTGTGGCCTGCGTTCGAAACGGTATCTTCCGATGTCTGGTAGGAGGTGACAACCAAGCCTCCCGGGTTGGTCAGTCTCAATCTGCCGGGCAAGCTGGTCACCTTTTCATAACGAACCGTAGCAGTCCAAGTGCTCGCCATCGGCATTTTGCCGTCAACGATGAGGGTTCGCTTATAGCGAATTTGCTGCACACCCGGAGTAACATCATTCGAAGCGATGTGTTCGACCTCTAGCCTGCCGTGTTTGCCGAGGATGACTTGAGGCGAAGTTGGATTGGGATAATTGAAGAATTGCTGATAATTTTGGCGCACCATTGGGGCGCTGAAGTTCGAGACCAGGTCATAGGCATACTGGGCGGTATCGGCATCATAGCTCTCGCGCAGCCGAACATACTCCCACAGTGAGGCGTTAACGACGGCCTCCTCTTGAGTTGCAGGCAATCGGGAGACGGACACCTCGCTGTCAACGGTGCCATCCGGCCGTATCCAAAGATATACCGGCACAAGCCTGATCAGCGGCACCATGGTGGCAATTGTGAAGGCTTGCGCAACATTCCCCAAAACCGCGATGGTTGCGACAGCTGCAATGACCTTGGAGAGGCGCCGCGCTGATTTCGCACGCGCAGTTTGGAAAGCTTCCACTTCCTTGTAGTGCTCAGCCAGGGTTTCCCGCGCTACTAGCAAGGCGTATTCAGACCCCTTCATGGCGACCACCTACGTTGCTGAGCTGAAGATCTGACGGCGTAGGCTGCCATCGCCCCACATTCAGCGGGAATATTGGGCCTTTGCAGCTCGCCAATTTATCGTTTGTCTGGCAGCCGCCTAAAGCGAGAGCCAGGCACAGCAGGCAATATTTCATAGAGTTCTCCACCGACGTGAATTTTTTTGCGGGACCTAACGACGATCGACCTGAGCGAAGCGACGGTACAAGCTGTTGGCAGATTGGGTCGCGCCGCTCCAATAACTGCCTCCGATGTTGCCGGCGATTGCCGGCAAAGCGACAATGAGTGCGTCACCAGTCAGAAAGAACATGTCGAGTTCGTAAAGACCAATGATCTTGGCCGCGGTCGTACCGGCAAGGGTGATTACACCAAGCATAAGCGTGAGTGCAGTCGCTTCGGTTAGGATGACTATTGTCGCCACGAGGTTTAGCAGGAGAAGTAGGAGACCATAGGTGATAAGTTGCCCGATCCACTTTGCCGCGATGTCGCGCGTGCGATCAAAGATATATCCCGTGAGGATCAAAGGGCCGATCGCCAGAAGCACTTTCGTGAGAATTCCGACGGCGTCGTAGATTCCGAAGGCAGACCAGAGCGTGCCGTAAAAGACCCACTGAGCCCCCTGGAAAGCAAGGATGTCCTGGTCATTCATCGGGCCGATTTCAGATGCAATTCTCTGAAATGCAGCCTGGGTTAGGGCGAACATTGTATCGAGCTGAGCGGGAATGGTCTGCAGAGGCAGGCCGCTGCCACTAAACTGCTGAATAAAGTTTGGAATCGTCTCTTCAAAGACTGAAACCACATAGTCGTGGTAGTTGGCCTGCCCGACGACAAGGGCAACAACGACGGTGACCGTGATCACCCGAGTGATACCGCCGCGCGTGTCGATTTCGCCACGCATGACCAGAATACCCTGAACGATAATCCAAAGAGTGACGCAGGCGACCAATGGCGCGCTCACCGCCTCTTGGATCGTCCCAAGCATTGTGTCCAGGCTTGTCGTAAAGGCTAGATCGAAGATCGTATGAATGGCCGTAAACGGCGCCGGGATCGTGAAATTCATCGTTTGGACCTGACCTTGACTGGCTTGTCGCAGAATGTCGGATACAATGAACTCGCATCCTGAAATGTGCAGATGGGCGGCACGAATAAGTCGCCCAGTCTCAGGGGACGGCCCCAAAGATGACCGCAGTCTTTTGATGCTCCTTACGTTGAGCGGCCGCCTCTTCCGCCTCATGAAGGCCAGCCTGCGCGGTGGTCATCGTTAACAAGCTGGTCGCCTGTACATTTTGAATCATTGCGTCATGGATCTGCTTGAGAAGCAAACCGTTGGTAACGGTTGCCTGCATGATATTGCGAGAGCGAGAAAGCTGTGTCGAGGTCTCGGCATTCGCTGTTAAGCGTTTGTCCATCGTCTCCAGGTTGTCAGCCGCAATGCCCGCGCTATTTGCGGAACCGGTGATCTGCGATCGCAACAGATCCGCTTCAGCGTCGCCACCAACTACGGCGCGATCTGTATCGGTGGTGATCGCACGTGCCGTGGTCGACATTGGCATTCGCGGCGAAAACATTTCCGTGTCCAAGTCCCTGGTCGAGGGATACTGATTTTTTTGGTTGAGCGAAGTTAGTAGGCCGGTGACGCCATAAGCCGAGGTTAACATCGCCACCATCGTTATGGTCTGTTCGAGATTTGCCGCAGTCTCGAGCGCCGTCGCCAGCGTCTCAGCTTCCGTCGCCGGATCGCTGACAACGAACTGCGCCCGCGCGGGCCCGACCGAAAGAAGGCTGACGGCCATGGCCGCAGCAACAAGTTGCATGATCTTCATAGTTCCCCACCTTTGATCAATCTTTTGCCTCGTGGTAACGAGCCATAAATTCGCTGAGCCAGGCTGATGGGTTGTCCCCCTGTACTTTGCGAAGCTGATCCGCGAAGCGCACCGTGTTGGCGCGCCCCGAAAGTACGGCGACATATTCGCGCATTTCCCGCAGATCGAATTCGCAGACGACGCTTCCGCTTTCTCGTTTAAGCAGAAACTTCCGGCTACCTACTGCCATGTCTTCACGGATCGCCTGAAATTCCTTTTCAGTACATTTCAGTCCATCGATGTAAGCCGATCGATCTGCCGTGGGTGAAGGATAGAAAATCTTCGTCATACATTGCGCGACGAGACTGGCGCCTAGCTGCGATTCCAGGACATGCTCAGGTTGCTGCGTTGCCAGTATCAGCATCCCATTGTTTTTGCGGACAGTAAGCAGGAACTTGTCGACGACCGCCGCAAATTTAGGATTTAGCAAATAGGCGCGAAACTCATCGCAACTCATCACAAACCGACGGCCGTCAACCATGGCTCCAATGCGGTGCAGAAGATATGCTGCGGCGGCAGCGCATACTTCCTCATATTCGAGAAGATGCGTCATGTCGAAACCAGTAATCGAAGGATCCAACTTTACTTCGTCGAGCTCGCCGTCGAACGCCCAGCCTAGTGCATTGCCACGGCACCAGCGTTGGAGTCTCGCTCCCGCCCCTTCGGCGGGTCCATGCAACAAAAATTCGCGTAACCCCGCGATTGAGCGCATGTGGGGATCAAACGAGAGCTGCCGATGGATACCCCGCACCAGACGGCGATTTTCCTCGGGGGATATTCCTCCACGGCCATCGCTCTCAATGAGCGCCACGATCCATTCGCGCAGAAAATCATGTGAAGCCGCTGTATTTTCCAGGCCACGCAATGGCGCCAATCCGCTCGGCGCTCCTCTACGGAGCGCCAAATATGTTCCCCCGGTGGCGCGAACCAGCAGCTCACTGCCGCGGTCCTTGTCGAAGAGGACAACCGCACCCGCGCGGTCGACCATGCTCTGCTCGAGCATCGCGAGGATAAAGGTCATGAGCGTCGTTTTACCCCTCCCGATGGGACCGAATATCGCCGTCATGCCGACATCGTGCTCGTGCGGGATGTAGTCGAAAGGGGTTCCACCATTGGTACGAAAGCGCGCAATCGCGTTGCCCCAGTGACCTGAGCCGGATCCCTCGGGAAAATTCTCGAATGAGACTAAACCAGCGAAGTTGCGCGATGTGATCGCTCCCGGACGCGTGCGCCACTTATAGTTGCCTGGCAGCTGCGACCAATAAGCCGCCTCCATGCCGATGCCCTCTTGGACAACAACAGCTCCCGCATCCGCCAATCGCGTCCGGGCGCGGGCACCTCTATCTGCAAGATTATTGAGATCATTTGCATATATGCAAAGACTCACATGATGCGCCCCCAATACGAATTCGTTGCTCGCTAGTGCGTCCTCCGCCTCGGATAACTTGCTGATTTGGGTGACGGCTTTGTCGCCAGAACTCAACATTTGGCTGGACTTGAGGCTGAGCTTCGAGTGGGCTTGCGAGCGAGTCAGAAACGAGAAGCTCTGCGTCAGAACAAGCGGAAAATCGAGAGACAGTAGCACGTTGAGCATACCCGGTCGCGTCGTTGCGGGGTATTCGCGAAACGAGTAAATAGATCCCACATAACTATCTTTTGGTGTTCGGATCTCGAGTCCCCGCTTGCCGCAAATAACTCGGTCGGTATAGATCGAGGCGCCGAGCGAACCGCTAACGACGGGAACCGGCGTGAATCGACCAGTCATTATCAGCCGCAGAGCTTCTCCAACCTCCGTAAAAAGCACATCTTGCTTCTCACGAATACCAAGACGACGCAGGCCGTACGCTTCGAGAGCGCCAGCGACAAGATGCCAGAGATCTTCCAGGTTCCTGGTTTGAGCTGTGAGATCGTTTTCTTTTTGTCTGTAGCGTTTGGTGAACCTTCTCCTCACTTTGCCAAGCGCGGCCCGGGGAGACACGATCAGCGTAAGGAAGTGGTCATTGCGAAGGAGTTTGCCGGAGAGAACGCGCTCCTCAAAAGCTTCGCTCAGACTGGCGGAAAAAGCGCTGCGGAAATGTCGCGCGGGTGACGGCGGCACATCGTCATGACGTACGAGGTGAGCATATATTGACACATGATCATCAGCGATATTGCGCAAGAGCGTATTAAATGCACGGCAACGTGCATTGCGCATTTCGGCATCTTCGAGTTCGAAGGCCATGCCACTTACGTGCGCCATCGTCATGATCGATCCATCTTCTAGAAGGACAATATGGTCGCTGACGTGCCCGACGTAGGGTAGATAGACCTCGCCAGACCTTTCGGTTGTGCCACTTGCTCCGAGCATTACGCCATTCCTCTCCCTCGCGCGGGAACCTTGATTGGATTTGGGCTAACGCTTGCGCCGCCCCAAATCAGACCATCAACGCTCCTTCCCGCCGTCTGCAAAAAAAGTAGAACGACGCTGGCCGCGTTATAGTCTCGTTCCACCACAAGCCGCGCTCCGAACCACAAGGGCACGAGAACGACTTCGTACAGCGGGTTCTGAACGATGACGATGACAAAGCCGGCAAACATCACGAGTAGCCCCGCCAACGTCAGCGGCACGCCAAGAAACAATGCGGGCCGTGTCGCCGCCAAGTAAAGGGTTGCTTCTTCCAGACGATCATTCATTAGCCACCTCCAGTCAGCGTTTTGCCCAGGAAGCTGGCTCCAAACATGATGACAATGCCGCCGACGACGCCGGCAACGAGACCGAGTGAAGCGCGACCGAACATCCAGGAGATTCCGATGGCCACGATGCCAAGAACAGCGAGTGACTGGCCGAACGGACCAAGGATAAACGTGCATATGTTGTTAACCATTGTGGCTGGGTCAGTGCCGCCACCTGCAGATTGGGCCGCGGCCGGCCCAGAGGAGAAAATGCTCCACCCCATTGCACCGACCACGCTCGGCGCATAGCCGGATACCATGCGCATCACCGCGTTCGAGAGCGAGAGGCGATTCAGATGTACACGGTATCTTTCAAAGCATCGCATTATTGCGGACCTCCTTGATTTAAGTCGAACAAGAGTTGATCGTCGTCTTCGGATTTGCGGTTGTCCTCGTCTGGCGGCGGAGGCGGACCGGATGACCCGCCAGCTCCGCCCTCCGGGGAACGACGCTTATATGCCCCCCAAACATCCCATGTTTCCTCGGATCCCGGCTTCTCACGATCATCTTTTGGACGCGCGGTTAACGGGGGGACGAGCTGTTGAGCGGCCGTTTCAACTTTTCGCACGTAGCCGTTCGCGAAGCCGTGCGTGAAATCACCGGTGTTATAGGCGGAGATTGCCCGACGAAGCGACAATTGCTCGTCGTCAGCCGTGTTGCCGCCAGCGTAGCGGCTCCCAAGCAAGTTTGCGGCGACAGATAATGACGTGCAAGGTTGAAGGGCTCCGTCAGGTGTCAGACCGAGCACGGAAAAATTCCGGGAATTGATCTGCATGAGCCCAACATCCAGCGAATGCCGTGCTTCGAGACGGTCCATCACGACTTGCGTTGCTTGAGCCTGGTTCTGCCAGTGAAGCGTTTCGCCGGTGGTATTGTCATGCACAGCAAGCGGATCAAAGCGACTTTCGACCTGAGCGATCGCTGCAAGCGTAGATGGAGCAACGGATGGAGCGCATTCGCGTGCAAAATTATTGAACTCAGCAAATGAAAGTGGGGCAGCACCACTCGACGGGCACGTGGAGGCCAGTAAGATAATCGACAGCGGCCCTGTTGCCTTCAACATTCCCCATCTCCCCAAGCTCATAACCAACACAGCCACTTCGGTCGGAAGAAATGCTGTCATCTGATGTTCACGATTATCGGGAGGGTCGGTTACTCTAGGATTTTTGTTTTCTTCTTTTCGATTTCATTTGAAGCGAAAACGGCTTTCCATGCACTTAAGGGTGCGCCGACGAAAGATGGCTCTCTAAGACAACGGCGAGGATCTAGAATGCCGTCGAAGTGAAATTCCAGGGCGGAATGAACGGGGGATGGTTCCAATAAACTGTGGCACTTCGCAGGCTCCGATCAGGGTGTCGATCGCGCCATTTGCGTGGCGAGGGTATCCGCCTATGCCGACTATCCTATGTCCGAGCTCAGCGAACATATGTCTTGTTCTTCGAAGACGGTATCGAAGACCTCCAGCAGATAATCGCCAACCTTCGGGTCTCAGAAGACGCACCGCCACAACCGACTGCCCAAAGCGATTGCGAGAAACCATAGCTATAGGCGCGCCGAACAGACGTGCTGATTACCCTGGTCGAGTCTCCTGAAAAACATCCTCAACTCTAGGCTTTGATCTTGGTACGAATCGCGTAGGCCATCGTCCTGGAGGATATAGGTTTGGGCAGAAAAAGCGCGGACGTCATGTCATCGCTGGAAAGTGACATTTTAAGATCACTTCCTCCAATGATGATGGACGCCGTCTTGAAGGCTGCGTGCAAAGCAGTAGCACTCTGATTCTCGGGAAGAGACGATTGGTCAACTAGAACCAGATCGGCTTGCTTGCCTTTTGATATCCAATTGCAAAGGTCTGCACATGTCTTAAAGCCCACCGGCTCATAGCCCAGAGCGGCGATCTTGTCTTCGTACACCTCCCGCAAGACAGGATCTGGCTCAATCAATGCCACAATTTCTCCGTTGCCACGCGGTGTTTTACAGGGCCCAAAAAACGCGTCCGGGCTGACGGGCTTCTTCGAGGAAGGAGGTAGATAAATGTCGAAGCGCGTCCCTCGCCCTACGGCTGAAGTAACGTCAATATATCCTGCAAGCGCGCTGACATGACCGTGCACGGCAGCAAGACCTAGACCCGTGCCGCCGCTGCAAGAGCGTGTTGTAAAGAAAGGCTCAAAAATGTGGGGGAGCACAGTTTCGGCAATGCCTTCACCGTCGTCGCTGACAGAAAGAAGAACATAGTCGCCAGCTGGCATAACACCATGCGCCAGTACTTTCTGTCGAGATACAAAAATTCGGCTAACGATGATGTCGATTTGACCATCGGCGGTAAACGCCTGGGAAGCGTTCTTGCAAAGATTCATCAGCATCTGCTGAACCTCTAGCGGGCTTCCTTCGACTACGCTCTTCTTGTCGTCAAACTTGAACTTCAGCTCGATGTTGCGCTGCAATGCAACACGCAATAAGGGAGCAATTTCCATTACGAGTTCGGAGACACTGAACGGCTTTGTCACGCGTTCTAGTTTTCGACTTAGAGTCAAGATCTGATCGATAATGAGCCTGGCTCTGTCACCCGACGAAATAATTTGGTCAATGTGTCTTCGGGTGACAGATGACCGACGCAGCATGTTTTGCGCCATTTCAGCGTACCCGAGGATTGCTCCCAAAATGTTGTTGAACTCATGCGCTATTCCACCAGCAAGTGTACCAACTGCCTGAAGACGTTCCGCATGCTCTAATCGCCTCTCCAGAATATCGCATTCGGTCTGCTTACGCCGGACATCGATATAGTGGCAGAGGCAGGCGGTGGCGAGTTCAAGAAGCTGAACTTCGCCTGGACAAGATTTCAGACGATAGCCCTGGTAACCGAGGGAACAAATCGCTATCAGTTGATCCGTAGATTTGTGTGCCAGCAGCATAGAAACGCCCGGAGTCTCCGGAGGAAGGCAGCTGACCTTTCGCGTCGACATGATGCGGAATACTGACGCACGCTCATCCGCTCTGGCAAGAGAAACCATCTCGCGTAGCGCGAGGTCCTCCCAGACGGGCTCAGGCAGCTTCGCAGCGAAACTTTCGACAGCCCACCTGTCACCATGGTCCACCAATGCTAGTGCACACGATTCCGCATTAAAGAAGCGTTGAATAATTCCAAGCGCAGCTTGCGCGGACGAATTGAGGGACGACGCTGTGGCCCCTCCCCCCTCGAAACAAACCCCAATCTCTTTGATTACCTCTTCGTAATCCAAACGCCGCGTTAACCAAGCCGTTTTCCGACGCAGCCTATAGACCAGTGAGATGATGTAGATGCAAAGGCCCACCGAAACGGAACCCAAGAAGATCCGTGCCCGCTGCTCCCTCACGCTTTGCAAGCTATAGGCCTCCAAACACTTGCGCTCCAATCTTTCGGCAATTTCAGCGGTGTCGGAGGTCTGAATCATGTTTACGGCATCGTTCACACGGGGCAAAATCGACAAGATGACGCGACCCTCGCGTGCAAGTATACGGATAGGAACTTCAGCCCCACCGCTAGCTTTTTGGAGCATGTCGAGTTCGTGACTGATCTCCAACGAGAGTGCTGGGCTTGGCTGACGCACAAACCGCAGCATCAGGCTGCCCAATTCGTTCGAATTTTCGACCGTCTGATCCGTCGACGACATTTTGGGAAGAATACTAAGCGCGCGAGTGAAGCTGGCAAGCGAATCTTGCAGGAGCACGTTTTGCGCTCCGAAGGCTGCAACGGCCGCGTCGGTCGTATCCACAGACACCTTTAGCTTGTCGAGCAGTTGAGAGAAATCATTGCCGATCACAAGATGAGATTGTTTAAATAGTCGCTTCAAATTTTCCAGGTTCTTCCGCAAAGCTCCCAACCTGGAGATAATGGGCCGGTAGTTCGCCACCACACCCGCTTCCGCGCGGAGTACATCCCGCTGCAGCGAAGCACTGTCGATGTTAATAGCTCGCAATTGGGTCAGGATCGCCCGATTGGTTTCATTGTCCTGCCAAGACGTAATCGCCATCAAGGCAAAAATCATTGCAGCAACTACCAAGGCCAGGATAGACCAAGGCTTGGCGCCTGTCTTGAAATCTTGCCGAGACGGTGAATACCTTCCATTCATCCGCACTTACGTCCTCGTACCAGCGCTCAGTCCCACCCCGTTGGCCCTTAGGCCGCACAGTAGGGTTTGTAAATGGGTTTGAAGCAACAAACGTCGACTCAGTGTGTTTCAAATGAAACACAGCCTCGGCATTCCAATGGATGTTTCCGGTTGCCGAGGTGTTCTTTGACTCCGCGCGGTGGCTGGTAGGATCGATATGGTCAGGATGTCGCCGTTTGCACCGAGAAAAATGAAATCGTCGACATTAACAATATGGCTGATCATGCGTCGACAGGGCAAGTTGCTATGCTATGCGCAGCGAGAACTGCCGTGGCGGCTGCCGCGGACACTAGCGGATATTAGGTCTGTGTTCGTACCACCTTAGAGGCTGTCGGCTTCGAAACGAAGCCAGGACGTCAGCGGCATATGAGACCCAACCGGCTTTTTCGTGTGCATATCCGTTAAATATTCTTCAGCGGCATTTTTCGTTTCAGGTGACCAAGCAAAGCTGCAACACGAACTGTCAGGTGCTGACGGAGCATACCGCGCGGCCGATGTGGCTTCCCTACTCAAATCGCCTATCCGCTTTTCGACGTTGCGTTAACGGGGTCCGCTGCATTCACCATAAGCAGGTGTCGGGGCCAAACTCCTCAATTGTTCAGGAGGACAACGGGATGGAAACTCTCATGGCCGAATGAGCCGGCAACGTCAAAAATGTACGATTACAAATGTAGCGCGATATTAGTTCAGCAGATTGCGTAAAGCTGGTAAAAATCATGCAGTAAAACATCATAATCCGAATTGAAAAATCTGGTTTGGAACAGATGGGATATCCCATTAAATTTATATGAGGCGCACATGTTACTCCATCTCATCTACGGACCGACTTGCAGCGGCAAAACGGACATGGCGATCCAAATCGCACAAGAAACCGGGTGGCCGGTGGTTGCCCTTGATCGTGTGCAATGCTGTCCTCAAATCGCGACAGGTAGCGGAAGACCTTTGGAATCGGAATTGCAATCAACGCGGAGAATATATTTGGATTCCCGCCCCCTCACCGAGGGCATCCTTGACGCTGAGAGTGCCCATCGTCGACTCATATTCGAAGTGGATTGGCGGAAGTCCGAAGAGGGTCTTATTCTCGAGGGCGGGTCGATTTCGCTTCTCAATTGCATGGCTAAAAGTCCGTTTTGGAGATCGGGTTTTCAATGGCATGTCAAGCGGCTACGTCTTGGGGATTCGGACGCCTTTCTCACCCGAGCCAAGCAACGCGTTGCGGAAATGTTTGCCATCCGGGAAGATCGCCCCTCGTTGTTGGAGGAGTTGGCGGAACTCTGGAACTACCCTGCCGCTCGACCGATTTTGGAAGATATCGACGGATATCGCTGCGCAATTCGTTTTGCGCGCAAACACGATCTCGCAATCAGCCAGTTGCCAAATATTGATGCAGGGCGGCACGTAGAGCTCATAGAGGCCATAGCTAATGAATATCTTGAACATGCGCTCTCGCAGGAGCGCGATTTTCCTCAGTGGCCAGAAGATGGCGCAGGACAGCCTGTTTGCCCGGTCACGCTGACGCGAATTCGGTGATTCGCCGCTTCATCATTTGACCTGCGTGTTGGATGGCCATCGGCGGCGCAGCATCGGTCGGCGTCACCTCCAAGCGCGACATGCGGCGCGCCAAAGCTATTCGCACATCTTATTTGAGTAAGTGATTTCTTTCGAAGCACCTCGGCCGGCGCTCGGTCCTCGAGGGATTTGGCCGCTTCCGAGTTCCAGCAGTTGCAGATTTCGATTAGCCGGTGTCGGTCAGGCTTCAAAGTCGACTTCCATCAAAGTCATTTTGGTTACACGTCGACATTGCATCTCAGCAAGACGAGTGGCTGTGCCGACTGATATCGACCGATTGCCATTACGTACAGCAGGCTTATTCGGTTACATTTGAAACCAATTTTTGGTCTCCTGTAATCATTATACTGCTGATGGACTGCACATATCGTCGGTAAGCTTACATAAGGAGTACGATGACATGGGGCACCAAAAGAAATCAGACAAGCGCCTGGGCTACTCGCATCTGCGATTGGCAACTATCGACGGCGTATCCCTGCCTGATCTACAACTATCGCCCGACCGGCAGCAGCGCCCGACTTCGACGAAGAGGTCCTTTTTCGAGCAACTGCTCTTGGATTTTGCGTTCGGTTGCGAACTATTTTATCCGATCCAGCTATACGAGCATCTTGCAACGCGCGAGGGGGAAGACCAAGAGCGCTGACTCGCAAGTGAGAATAACGATTCGATAGATTTGGGAGAAATCCAACCAGCCGCCGCGCTCCTGGTTTGAAACCCAAGTCCATTGGATTTCCAAGTGCCACGATGAAAATTGTCGCCACGCTGGACGAAAACCAACGTGGTATCTCACTCGTCAACACCTGCAAATTCCAACTATAGGTCGGCGAGTGGACGGAGGATATCATGGACAACATCAATGCGACGCAAGCAAAGAACGGCTCGGGCACCTAGGCTTCAACAGGTGCGAACCTGCGCGGCAGGAACATCAAAAGATGGTGAGAAAGTCAATCGGGAACCTGACCGGTATACGGTGCGCCCAAGGCGCAGGCCAGATCTTGCTGCCGGTATCATATATGCTGACAACGCGCGCTCGCCTCCCAAAATCAACGCAATTTGACCGCAGGGTTCGCCCATCAAATTTGCTCCACAAAGGATTTCATTCTCCGTGTCATTATGCCCTTCGAAATGCTTTCGCATCGCCGCACTTGCAGCGGCCTCCATCGTGCTGGGCACCCAGATCGCAATTGCGCAAGAACCGTCTATAGGGTCTCAGTGGTTGAACACGCCGGCATCTCGAGTGGAAGCGCTTGCGGTTCTCCAGACCTTGAATGCCAATCTCCTGAGTAACGCCAGTGCTACGTTGACCCTTGACCGCTGGTGCGCCGGGCACAAGCTCGCACCGGAAGGTTCCAAGATCCTAGCTCAGCGTGTGCGCGGGCAAGCCAAGCCGGCCGATGATCACATCCGTGAACTACTGACCGTCGGACCCGACGAGCCGATCGCTTATCGCCGCGTTCGCCTGGTCTGCGGCGACCGCGTCTTGTCCGAGGCCGACAATTGGTATGTGCCGGCAAGATTAACGGCCGAGATGAATCAGGCATTGAATACCAGCGATATCGCGTTTGGCAGAGCCGTTCAGGCTCTCAATTTCACACGCACCAATCTATCTGCCAAGTTACTCTGGTCTCCTCTATCAGAAGGCTGGGACATGGACGGCTTGATTGCGTCTGGAAGGGGATCTCCTACCCTGCCGCCATTCCTGCTCGAACATCGTGCTGTGCTGAAACTTCCTGACGGCACGCCGTTTAGTACCTTGGTAGAAAGTTACACAAGCAAAGTATTAGACTTTCCGGTTCCACGCTCGCTTGCTCAGTAGTGTTTTGCGACGGCTACCGGATTCACTGCTCGAAAGAGAACGGATCGATACGAGTCATCCAGATCGCTTTTCAAGCTCAGGAGCTCGCTATAAAGGCGTGCTGCACAGGATCGGTTCGTCGTAACCGTGTTGAACAGCTGGCTGAAAACATCTTTGAGCGGGGCTGGCCATTCTGCCGCGCTCGCCCCTCGCATCATTCATGAACGGGCTGTCTTGGACGGCTGGCACTCATGTTCCCACGATACGTCAATAGGTCCCCAGTCGGATTGCAGAAACTGTTCGCGCCGCTATCGGCCAGCGGCTCCATCTCCTTACAAGAAACGCGAACGCAATTAGCAACGAAGAGGAACCCTATTTTTACAATGGCAGGTTGGTGCATCTGATATTGTTTGATCTAAAGCTAGATGAGGTCGGTTGTGCGTCGCGGACCGGTGCCTTCGCTGAAAGCAGCAAGGTGTGGAACTGGTGCTGCGTGATCTTAGAGCAATAGCGTTACCCGGCATGCAGCGGACGACGCGCTGCGCCTTAACTGCTTGTTTTTCTTCCCGTCCTAGAAATGCGGAGGCAACACGGATAGTTGTGGTTATCGGGAAAAACGATCAGGTTCAAAAACCTTTATGGAATGGGCGATTAATCGGGCCGAGGAGATTGTGTCGGCCAGGGACTGGATTTGCTGCGCTCGACATCCGAAGGTCATCGATGGAGCACCGATTATTGTACCATGCGCCTGACTATTGCGATTATTGAAGCGCTGATCGAAGCTCGCAATTTTGAGCAGGCGCCGTTCGAAAACGTTCAAAAGAACTGATGGCCAGCCGCCAAGCGCAGCTTGTGCTCTATTTAGCCAAACTAATTGAGGGTCGGGGGATCTATTGAATATTAGCCCTGTCACCAAAGGTTAAGTTGGTGACAGGGCGTATCGCTGACACGGGGTGGCGATAGTGTCAACGACCAGGGCAAAATGCCAATACCCCAAAAGAAGTCCGATGAACATCCGCTCTGATCGCAAGGTTCATGCGAAATATGCGACCTGCTATCCAAGAAACCTTGGCGTCCGGATCATGAGTACAACCTTGGCGTCATTTTTTGCGCATTTAAACCGGACGTTCGGTGCTCAAGCGCTTAGCTTCCTCGGTCCGAAGCGCATTGGGCCGGTCAGTACTCACTTGCCTATCCATTTCCAAAGGAGGTTGGCATTGACCCCATGTTCGAGCGCAAGTCTCGATACCGATGCCCCCGGCTCAAGGCAGGCTGCGACAAGCCGCTCCTTCGATACCGGATCAAAACGACGTCGCCCGTTCCGGCCTATAAGCCTCACACGCAGTTTCTGATCATCTTCCATGATTTGGCGTCCACCTCATTTTAGGTGGACACCAAATGCCTCAGCTCATTCAACGGAAAAAGGTGCGGGGTATTGCGCGCTTACCCTAAACCGCACCCGCACTTGGCGACTTGCGAGCTGAAAAATTCGTGAGATTATCTGCCGTTTCCAATGGATTGCCGAATGGCAAGTGCGTCGCGAATTCGGCGAGCAATTCAGGCGGAAAATGAGTTTTTCGTTCGGCATTGCATCCAACGCCGAGAGAGCCTTGTGGGATGCCAGTCTGCTGCTTTTCTCCCTTCGTAGATCAGCCTCCAATATGGCTCCGGCTCTACCACTTGGGCCTGGTCGGCCGAACCGCTTTCACGATACATTTGAGATCGCACCCTCGTCGAGGCAGGGATTCGTTGAAGGATGCGGAAAGAAACCTCATGAATTGAGCTTTCATTGCTATCACCCGCAATTATGCCGCTAAGATGAAGGCCTGCAGCTCATCTTTGCCCCAGGCTCCTCCCTTGGCGATGCCTGCCCGAAGGCCTCGGTCATCGACCAACATGGTCGACTCTCAATCGCGAAATTCCCGAAGGAGACCAACGACTACAGCATGGAGAGCTGGGAAGAGATCGCGCTGCGGCTGGCCGGCCAGGCAGGTATCGCCACTCCTCGGCACGAGTTGATCGACCTCGCCGGCAAGGCCGTCATGTTGTCGCGACGCTTCGATCGCGAAGGGGCGATCCGCACCCCGTTCCTGTCGACGATGGCGACGATGGGCGGCGAGCGCGGCAGCTCTCCGGAGATCGTCGATGCCCTTGCTAAACACGGCGCCCAAGGTAAGACGGACGCCCATGTCCTCTATCGGCGTGTCGTCTTCCATGTGCTGATTTCCAATGTCGACGATCACCTGCGCAATCACGGTTTCCTGTGACTGGGAAAGGCGGACTGGTCGCTCTCGCCGGCATACGACCTCAAACCCGTTCCGACCGATCTGAAGGCTCGGGAGCTGACGGCGAACATCCATCTCGACGAGGGCACCTGCTCGCTCGATCTGCTGGAAGCCGCGTCGGAGTTTTTCGCGCTCTCACGCTGCCGCAGGCCCGCGCGATAATCAAAGAGGTCGCGACCATGACCGCAACCTGGCGCGATACCGCCAAGGCGATCGGCGCCCGCTCAGCCAAGATCAATCGCATGGCCAGCGCCTTTATTTTAAAACGAGCGCTTGCGCTATGACGAGTACCTTTTTCATACTCGAACCACCATCTGCAAATTGCCTCGCCGGGCAGATTAAGCCAACTCTGATTGGCGTCACACAGGAGTCAGAGATCACTATGGAGCGAAGAAACTCAACCCGTGACTGATCGCGCACTTGTAGGCCAAGCTGGTACCTTTTCTCTCGTAGCTTGGCATGTTGAATACGACCATAGTCAGTTCGGCGTCACCGTCCAACCGGATTTGGTAGCGAAGAAACTGAAGAATAGGCTTACCGTCACGATCAATCGTAAAGTGCTGATCCGCAAAAGCGAGGGTGCCGTCAGAAGTGATTCTATACCCATCTATGCGAATGCCTCCGCGCGTCTTCGTCGGCGGTGTATCGTCGGTCCCCGGAGTACACAAACTTAAATCGACCATAACGTCCACTGGCTTGCCGGTAGTCAGTGCAAGCGCAATCTCGGGAAAGGTTGCTAGTACATGACTATCATTGGCAGCGTTTGCAGCCGTAGCCAAAAGTATCCCAAACAGGGTGGGTAGCATAAGTTTCATAGGTGATCCTATTTAGATTGACTAAAAGAAGGTAAGCCATTCCGATACTATGGAATTGCTGTTACGTTGAGCTTTGAGATGAGGAGTCAGTCGCCTAGCAAGCCCTGCCTTGCAGTCGCCCCGTCTGCTTGATGAGAAGCAATCTCTCAGCGCGGACGATGATTCCACTAGGATGGCGTTTTCGGCATCTCCATGTTTCTGTTTGGTATGAAGTGTTGAGGGCGGCGGATTCCCCTGAAGCTCCGAGCGCCATGAGGCGATCCACGCGCTCATTCGCACGCGCTCCGGTGCTTCGAGACATTGCAGTTCACGGACAGCAAAACGCAACCCCGGAGGCGGGCCGCGCCGTTGCACTATCGCCACTTTGAGAATTTTCAGGCCCCGTATTCGCCTGTTTATTTCCGCGCATGGACAAGGCTCCGAAACCGTCCTCTTTTCCAAAGGCTGCACTCAGGGAAGATCGGCTCAATTGATATCCCTTTGCATTTTTTAGTTCAGTGCAGTCGACGTTGCATCACCGTGTTGCACCAGATCGCAACCAGAGGGGTGGGGCCGGATAGGTAATGCTTTCCAACCTAGGCGTTTTAGGCCGCAGCGTGAAACCGGAAAAACCGCTGCGTCTACCATCCCTATCACGTCCGGTTGACACGGCCCCTTCAGACGAACGTAGGGTCGGACGTTTTCAGAAGGATTTCAGAAACGCCGGCGAAAGCTTCATTTGAAACAAATGGGGCCGTACATTCGAGACCTGATGTCCCTTCAGAATTTGCGAGGGAAGTGATACGGGATCAAACAGCATTCGCGTCATGGGGCGGTTCAACTAAAGACGTCCCCAAAAGTCCCGTCAGCGGCAAGACGATGCGATGTGTCAACTTACAACAGCGCGGTGGATCCAGGAAATTATCGCGATAGTCCAGAGCGACTTCTGTCACGTGAAGAAGCGTCTAGCTCGGCTCGCGTACGGTTGTAGACCTCATTGATATTTTTCTCAAAGCTTTCGTTCGTCGTTAGGAGTCCCACTGCATTTGGACCGCCTCTTGCTAACGACGCACTATATCTCTCAATTGTCTCAATTACTGTGTCTACAGCTCTGACCTCAGGCCCCGCCGCGTCCCTATATCGTCTAGGATTTGCGTCCATGGTTTTTTGAACCTCGAAATCGGCTATGGCTCGGCCAAACAGGGGAGACAGCCGCGGACGGCTGCTCCTCTCTTGTTGTATGCGAGCCAGTTGATCCGCATTTAGGTACTTTTCGCCTTGGACCAGCACGTCGACCGCAGGGCATTTCTGGCCCATATTCCAGGTCAAAGGGGGTTCTAGCCGCAAAATTTCGATAGAGCGTTCGATAAGTCGCGTCTTGTTTGCTTCACCAAGATCATTCAAGTGTTTTATGACACTAAGAATTGCGTCGCACTGAGCAGATTCAGGCAAATTGAGTATATTGGTGACAAATCTCGATTTTCCCGCTTCAGACTGGAACTTAAGAATTGGGCCAACGGCTCGCGTTCTGGCCGTCGGAGAGGGTCGGTTCGTCTCCCACTCAGGTAATTGATTTCCGGGAATGACCGTATCGAACACGGTTTTGGCGGAGGCGCCAATTCGTTTCATTCGCGCGTGATATTTTCCGACGGGATCACTTGTAACGGCTTCACGACCTGCACGCCCTGTACGTTCCAGGCTTCCAAGATTTCGTGCCGTTTCTACCGGGTCCTGGGTAGGAATATAAGTTGCCACCTTAGCCAAAAGCTCGGGAGGCATATCCCTATTTGTCGATGTAGAATGGACTTCCGTACGGGACGCTTCGGATTCATCACTTAAGCTTCGTTGGCTGGGCTCCATCGTGCATGCTCCTTCTTTCTCTCAATCGGTCGGAACCTACTGTGATAAAGAGAGAGCCTCAATTTTTATTGTATTACTTTTGCAATTAACAACCTGTGATTCAATTGACCTGGTGAAAATGCACGATGTTGAAGTAGTCATTTTCCGAAACCAAAGCTTGAGTAGTGTCTTAGCGCCGTAGATGGTCACCCTCACGTTTAAGCGCCAAGCGATTCCGATTGCCACAGGCGGAATGATATAAGAAAATAGCTTATGGTCGATCTTATAGAGTAATATTAATCAGACTATAGCATGATTTTTCTCCTAACGCACATGCTGCAGGCTGACTGATTATAAAGAGAATCTTTACATTTCGATTCTCGAATAAGATACCGAACCACGTCGAAACGGTCGCATTCCTGGGGGCAGAACAAGATTAATGCGAAATCGTACGCTCTCATGAGCGATTTAGGTTTTCCGGGCGCATTTAAACTACCCCGTTTTCGCGAGGTCAGTCAATTGATGCAGCCTGTGCACGGTGCTGGAGATGGCGATCCGAACCGATGGTTATCATACTCTCATCCGCGGATTTTCACCGCCTGACCATATTCGATGCGGGCTTGCCTCTCTCTAAGGACGGATATCTATCCCAACGTAAGTCGAGGGTTCCCTGTTCTTTGGCCGTCATCTCCAGCATGCTGCACAGGCAGAAAGGTGCGGTACGTCTCGGGCTATGCTGGGATCGGCACGTGCCGGGCAATATCCCAGATAAAGCCAGCAAGTTCGCGCGCAATAGCGGTCAGAACACGAGGTTGTGGTTTCCCGGTTTTTGAAAGGTCCCGGTACCGCTTGCACAATCGCGTCTGCGCTTTCCAGCCAATATCTTTAATCTCTTGAGGCTGATGCTGACTGCGCTTCAAAAAAGGATGTCTTTCTCGAGGTGGGTGTCGATACGACAACTAGCTTCAACCATCATGGTTCGGGCCAGGGCATTACCTGTCTTTGTAATGCGCCCCCGTCTGACTGTGCTGCCGCTGGAATGCTCACTTGGCACCAGCCCCAACCAGGCCATGAGCTGGCGTGGATTGTCGAAGCGGTTGATGTCGCCGATCTCTGCGGCCAGTGTCGCAGCGATGATCGTGTTGACGCCGTGCAATGATCGCAGGGCATCGACCAGTGCACCAAAACGCCAATCCTTTACAGCATCTTTAATGGCCTGATCCAACGTGGCGATGCACTCTTCGATCTGGCGGATGGTTCGCTTCAGTTCCTCAAAAGCCAGTTGCTGATGTGGAAAGCGGAATTTGCGCAGCTCATTGACCCAGCGCCAATGGATTTTGGTCCAGTAAGTAGGTCGATTGTAGCGAAGGCCATGCCGCAGCAGAAAGCTCTGGAGCTGCTGTTTTGCAATCTTCAGCGCATCCAGGGACTGTTTGCGGGTTCGGATCAGATCCCGCATAGCTTCCTGTTCTTCATCCGGTGTCCAGACCGGGGTCAATTCGCCTGCTCGCCACAGCCGCGCCAGCATTTCCGCATCGCGTCGATCGGTTTTGATCCGGTCGCCTGCACGACGAGGGATCATGGCCGGAGAGACGACAGCACAATCAAATCCAAGCTTCGTGAGCAAGCGATGCAGACCGTATCCGCATGGGCCTGCTTCATAGCAGAAGATGGGTTGGGTGTTTGCGGCAACAAGCCGCTTGGTGAGACCTAGAACACTATCTGCAGTATTTTCAATCACACCGTGAAATCGGATCTCTCGATTCCGACCGTCGTCAGCAATGGCGACAGCTATCGTGTCAGCATGAACGTCGAGGCCTACATAAACTATTTTCTCCATGGCTTTTCCCTTCGAAACCAATATTGGCTCAGCAAGGAAAACCTAGCGGCTTTACCGCCAAAAATCGCTCATCTGGTCTAACCGAATTCGTGCATATTTCCCGTAGTTTGCGGCCTGTGCTGAATAAGAAGTTTTAGGGTGAAATGCTATTTAAGACTCAGTTTTGGGAACGGATATCCATCTCGATCATCACTTTCCCGGCCAAACGTACGATTTCGCACTAATCTTGTTCTGATCCCTTTCTACGGCTTAATGCCAAGCGACAGTGGTTACGATTATATAAGCGTAACCGGTAGACTAATCGGTCCGCGGAAGCCGAAGCCGCGCCATTGCACCGCGTCCGGGTTAGTCAGCGTCATGTTCGGAAAACGTTCAAACAGCGTAGGCAACATGATCGCCCCGACGGTTTGACGCGAGATTTGCGCACCGGCACAGTGATGCGGCCCCGAGCCGAAGGACTGGTGCGCATTATTCTGGCGGAAGACATTGAAGCGCTCTCCGTCGTCAAAGACATCTTCATCACGATTGGCAGAGGCTTGGATGGTCATCACGGTATCGCCCTTCGGGACAAGAAAACCGCGAATTTCCGTGTCCTCCAGGACGAGGCGCGAACTCGCCTGGATCGGAGCAACCCAGCGCACGCCCTCCTCGAAGACTTGCCCCCAGCACTGCTGCCTCTTAACCTCCTCGAACTGCTCCGGATTGGTCAGCAATCCATAGATGATCGTGCCAAGAGCGTCGCGAGGCTCGTTGATGCCTCCGCCGACGGCGATTTTGATGTTGGCGTAAATCTGGCTCATGGGTATGGGATCAGACGCGGTCACCATGATCGCGAAAGCCGAGGGGTTCGGTTCCGCCCGGTGCTTTTCGACCAAGTTGTCGAAGAGCCGGTTCATCTCCGCATTGGCTTCGTTTGCCCGCTCGAAAGGCTCAGGCCGCCATCCGAAGTTGCCCGCCCCTTCAATTAGCCGCTGCGACCAACGTATCATTTCTGCGTCGGATGCTTCGCTAATTCCAAGGATATGAGCCAGGATACGGGCAGCCACCGGGCCGCAGATCTCCGCGAACAGATCTACTGTGCTGCCGCGGGAAAGGCGATCAAGATACTCGTTTACAATGTCCCGATAGATCGCCGCCCAATGCTCCGCGGTCGTTTTGGGAGCAAAGGCCTTAGCCATGGCCATTCTTTCGCGGGCGTGTTCCGCGCCGTCCTTGCGCATTAGAGTATGGGCCTGGAAGGCCGGCTTCATTGGCGTGTTGGGGTCATCCGAACTGAAGCGCCTGGGCTGATCCTTCACCATCTTCGTATCGGAGGCCTTGGTCAGAAACGTTCGCATCACTGAGGCGACCCGCACCACCGGGGTCTGCGCGCGCATTCGGCGATAAATCGGATAGGGATCAAGTGTAAGGTCGTCGATTGTGGTTACGCGATCCACTGGTGCCAATTGCATTGGGAGTTCTCCCGGTTCATTTAATCCTGGCTGTGATACTCAACCTCATCTCCGTCAACCGAACGGAACGGTGACCTCACCGATCGACGCCCAGATTGACTGTCATCCCCGTGGCGCGCCGTGCACCCCCGTGACCTATCATCCGTGGCCAGTCGCCTGTCACCCTAAGGCTCGGCGCGCGGCGCAGAAGTGTTCTAAGTCCTTCTTGCAATTCAATCCGCGCCAGAGCTTCGCCGAGGCACCGATGCACACCCGCGCCAAATCCGAGGTGCCTGCGCATTTGTTTGCGTTTTATGTCAAAAAGCTGAGGATGCTCGTAGTGTCTCTCGTCCCGCAGGCCGGACATGATGCTTAGGGCTAGGAAACTTCCCTTTGGCAATACGTACCCATCCAGATCAATATCTTCGAGCGCCAACCGCGGGAAAGACCCAACTGATGGCTCGAAGCGAAGCCCTTCCTCCACTGCGGCCGCGACGCCGGATTGATCGTGGCATAGAGAGGACCAGACAACAGGATTTTGCAGCAAAAGAGTCGGCAGCATCACCATCGCGTTACGAGTTGCATCGCTTCCGGCGAGTATGAGAAACACCAATTGCATGATCTCCTCGATGGGTGAAAGCGTTCCTTCTTCCCGCACCGCTTTCAAGTAGCAAGAGAGGAAGTCATCGCTTATACGTCGGCTGCGATCCGCTACCACTGCCCGGACATAATCCTGGAGCTCGACGGCAGAAGCCTCAATCTCCGGAAAATCGTCTTCTCCCCACGAAGGACTTAAGCAGCGCGAAACGTTGTAAACAAGTCGTGTGAAGAAAGGTGCATCCCCAAATGGCAAACCAAGTACACTGGCAATCGTTAGCGCAGGCAATTTCGACGCGTACATTTCAGCAAAGTCAAAATCGTCAACTCTCGGTACATCGTCCCACAAATGCTCCGTTAACTTCGTGATCTCCGGGCGTAGCGCGTCGATCATCCGGAATGCAAAGGTCTTCGCAAAGGCTGAGCGCCGTTTCACATGGACCTCGCCGTTTGAAAAGAGCATGCTGTAGCGGATTAAGTCGAAAACGGCGCCGCGGGTTACGCCTCGATTTAACATGAGTTCTGTTTCTATTTGCCTCGTACGAGGATCGGTGCCCAGCAGAAAGATATCATCCGCGCGGAGAACCAAAAAGACGCCGTCCTCCCTCCGAAGGAACGGGCGCTTAGGTCGCCATTCAGCAAAAATTTCATGGCCTTCAGAATCAAGCCTGCTTACAGGAACAGCATCAGGATCGAGCTCTTTTGGCTGCGTGGCGTTTTGAAACTGCTGGTCGGTCCCAGAAATGCTGCTCGTGATCATTTTTACATACTTTCATCGAAGTCGATACCAGAATCGACGTAAACCGTATGGGAATTCAAAGCCTTAGCTTCAATAATAAGCCTTCGGTTTAACGTAGCAACAAAAGATATGTCGACAAATTTGAATCTCGTTTCATCTGTAATATGGTCGAAATTATATTTCCGGCTTTGGTGCTTGAGGCGCTCGTCGCACAGGCCGCAGGCTACCGTCGACCAACTTTGTCCGTCGCGGAATTGGTGGAAAGCTGTAGGGATTGCGCCTAAGTTTGCCGCAAAGGCATTGTCCATTTTAAGCACAAAAGTTAGATGTGCGAATTCCACTCTGAACCCGGCCGCCATTCCAATCATTGACCGGCCACCGTTCCGATCTGAAGCCGGCCACCATTCCTATCAATAACCGGTCAGTTTCCGGCACTCAAGTTCCCCTGGGTCAGCAACATTGGCATGTGTCCCCTCGATATCCACGAGGGGAATTTAATGCCTGCAAAAAGAAAGCTGACCATGCGACACATACGACAAATGCTGCGGCTTGCGGGTAGCGGAACGAGTAGCCGCGAGATCGCTGTAATGCTTGGCATTGCTCGCAGCACCGTGCAGGACAACTTGAAGCGGGCTGCGATGGCAGGGCTGAGTTGGGCCCTCGCCAGCGGCCTGACAGACGATGTTCTCGAGGCCAAGCTCTTCGTTCACCCCGGCGTCAAGCGGGGCCAGCGACTGCGCCAAGAGCCCGACTGGGGACCGCTTTCAATCGAGCTGAAGAAGCCAGGCGTGACGCTGCTGATTCTTTGGGAGGAATACCGCAGCGCCCATCCGGATGGGTATGGATATAGCCGTTTTTGCGAGCTGTTCCGCGGCTTTGAGAAGCGCCTGTCACCGACGATGCGCCAGGAACACATCGCCGGCGACAAAGTCTTCGTTGATTATTCCGGCAAGAAGGTGCCGATTGTCGATCGCAAGACCGGTGAGATCCGCGAGGCGGAACTGTTCCTCGGCGTGCTCGGCGCGTCGAGCTACTGTACGAGAGGAAGATCGGTGATCTTGGCGAGTTGCTTCGCAAGCGTGGATTTTCCAGCACCTGGGCAACCGACGATCATGACGCGTTTCATTTCCTGTCCCCCGTTTGAGGCCCTACCAGCTCCTTTAGTTGGAACAACAGCAATCGGTCAGTTCAACTTGCAACGAGTTCTTGCAGCTTTCGCCAGGCAGAAGCAAAGGTCTGTCCTGTGCCAGGTCGGTGCGGGGTTCGACGCCGAGCGCAAACACTCCAGACTGATAAGCTCTCCAGATAGCAAGCTTGTTCAGTTGGTCGCGAGTGAACGTCAGGCCGACGGATATGTCGAGTTCACGGTTGCTGACAACGATCGGATCCGCTTCCGGAATCTCTAGGCTATCGACCGAGTCGACGTATTCGCCGTAATCGTCACTTGGCCGAGGTGGATCCACGACCAATTTTGCCGCAAGGAGCTCAGGAAGACCCGTGATCTCGAGGTTCTGATCCAGAAACGGATAGCCGTAGTTCAGGTGATAGATTATTGCATGTCCAGACGGGCGAAACCCCCGGTTTGTCACTGTGTCGTCAATCCGCAGCGCCTGACCAAAGACTGGTAAAGTGATCCTCCGTCTCAGCTCCAGGTTTTCGCCGAAGACACTTGCCTGCCTGACGATCCCCTCACAGAAGATCTCACCGGATTCTGGGTCCACGTCATATCCGACCAATCTTGCTTTTTCGGTCGAGATTCGGCCATGCTGAGGCATGCTTTTCGTCTTCAGGTGCGGATGATTATAGTGGGCAATATCAACTTCCAGAGGACGGCTGATGTGGTCGAGCCCGCATGTCACAAGGAAGCCATCGAAGTTGCGCATGAAAGCCCAGCCGCCTTCGGAGCCTGGATCAACCATTGGAAAACGCATCTGAGTCGGCGAGTTCCAACCAATATTGGTCCCCCTAAACGAAAGGCTGGAAATATCGAAGCCGCGATCCAACGCCACTTCGAACGCAATTCCTGTTGCATTTCGAGCGATCAACAGCCGTTGGCCACGCGCCGGACCGTCCTCGAGGGTCGCCAGCCGGATATCTGCTATGGCTCTTAGGTCGGGTGTTTTCTTGAGAAGTTCGATGTCCATGTCGTCCTCAATTGTGTGGGTCACTGCTGTCGCAGCTTTAAAAGCAGTTGTTTGAGCTCCGGCTCGATAACCAATCCAGAAGCTTCCTCCGGAGAAAACCACCTGATCTGGCGTTGTCCTTTCTCGGGGAAATCATCCTTCAGGGTCGATACGGTCAGCAGGTGAACCTGAACCAGACAAGGGATGAATTCGTCATGTGATACCTTCTTGTCATATCGGTAGTGACCATACGGGTTTTTGCAGACTCTTCCCCGCACGCCGGCTTCTTCCCAAGCTTCCTCCCGTGCGACTCGATGAAGCTTTTTCCTGCCCTCCGACCAGCCCTTGGGGATTACCCAGCGGCCAGTTTCGCGGCTGGTGATCAGAAGCGCTTCCATCTCGCTGTTAACAAGGCTTGTCGAGCGTACGCAAATCGCGCCGCATTGGTCCGCGTCGACCAGTGGCGATCTGTGACCGTTATTGTCAGAGGCGCGCCGCATTATGCGGCCAGCGCCACTTTATCGAGCAACGGCTTCACCTTCTCCAGGAAGTCGTGGCTGCCACAAGCAAACCGGAGTTTGGCCGACAAGTCGGTCCTGTCCCAGTCGATCGTATCCGCAACACCCAGATTGCTCAAAATAGGCAACGCTGCCATAACGTCCCACGTCGAGTCTCCCAATGAAACGTAGCCATCTGTCTCGCCCATGGCCACCTCGACCATCGAGAGTGTCGCAGCGCCGCAGAAACGGAAGCTGATATTGAGATCATCCGAGATATAACGGATGACTTCGAGCCTGTCCGCTGTCGAAGCCGAAGGATGGTAGCTGAACCCGGTCGATGCACGCGACATATCGAGCGGCGGAAGTGGCTTGACCGCCATGCCGTTGAGCTTCGTCTCCACCGTTTTCCCTCCAACAAACATCAGGTTTCGGACTGGAGCGAAGATAACCCCGAATGTAGGACGCTTGTTTTCATAGAGACCGATGGAAATTGCCCAGTTCTGACCGCCGCGGACGAAATTGAATGTTCCATCAATCGGATCGATCACCCAGATACGACCTGAACGCCCTTTGATTTCGCCCCCTTCTTCTCCAAATATGCCGTCTGCGGGAAACGCCTCCCGCAACTGCGCGATAAGAAATGTTTCGACCTCCTTGTCCGCCTTCGTCACAAGATCGAGATGTCCCTTGGTCTCGACCGACAGGCTCGATAGGGAGCGGAAATGAGCGAGGGCAAGGTCGCCTGCCTTGCGCGCGATCTCTTCCACAATCGAAGCTGTTTCTCCTGCGTGAGAGGTCGATGTGTCCCGATCAGCCATTTGCACGGTCCTTGAGCCTGGCGACCTGTGCGACGTCGTCTCCGAGCAACTGATCCAACTGACCTTCACGAACCCACTGAACGAGCTGCGTTTCCACGTCCACGCCGTACTGCGCGAGTTTTTCATGGTACCCCGTCGGTAGGTAGCAAAAAGCGGCAAATCCCTCGTTGTGGAGTTGGCGGGCTTCACCGCTGGCGAAATGGTAGATCTCGATGTTCATGGCATCGAGATTGGCCTGACGGGCAAGGGCGGCTGGATCGATGAGGCGCGAATGCATCAGGCCAACGGTCGGTACCTCGGGAATTGCTTCCTTGACGGCCTTCAGCTGAACGTAGTCGAAGGAAGAGAACTGGAGGAGATCCGCACAGCCCAATTCATCGATGAGCGTCCTCAACTTTGGGAAGAAGACGTCGTTCGCGTCGTAGATCTTCAGTTCAAGCTGATAGATAATGCCAAGCTCACGGGCGAGCTGAAGCGCGTCCTTAAGTAGCGGCACACGCTCTCCGACAAACTCCGAACTGAACCAACTCCCTGCGTCGAGTTTCGACAACTCCGAATAGGTCATGTCGTGAACGATGCCGTGACCGTCTGTTGTGCGGTCGACGGTCTTGTCGTGAATCAGCACAAGTTCTCCATCGCGGGTAATTCCGAGATCGGTTTCGCATGTGACGTTACGTCCGCCGAATTCAAACGCCTTCCGAAACGCCGCGAGCGTGTTTTCGGGCGCGCCGGCGCTGTGGCCGCGATGGCCGCCCAAGCGGATCGTCTCCGGTGTCATTCTGAGAGGGTTCATTTTCATTCCTTTCGTTTATCGCAGGCGCGCGTCGAAGCGATCGCGCAAGTAGTCGCCGAGCAGGCTGATGGACAGGGTGGTGAGAACAATAACAACGCCGGGCAACGCGATGAGCCACCAGGCAATCGCGATATAGTTTCTGCCGTCTGCGACCATCAGCCCAAGGCTCGTTTCCGGCGGTTGGATCCCAAGCCCAAGGAAGCTCAATCCGCTTTCGAGCAGGATGATATCCGGGAAATTCAGGGTGATTTGAACGATGAGCGGACCAGCAATGTTTGGAAGGACGTGGCGCACATAGATCCGAAGCGATGGTACGCCGACGATGCGCGCCGCCTCCGCATATCCCTCCTGGTTCGCACTCAAGACGAGGCCACGCGTCAGCCGCGCATAACGCTCGAATGATGCGACACCAACGAGCATAAGAAGTATCAGCGGGCTTGACCCGAGAAACGCCAGGACACCAAGCGCGAAGATTATAAAGGGCACGGAAGCCTTCGCGTCTGCGAAGCCCATAATGAGATTGTCGACCCAGCCACCGAAATGTGCCGCAAGAAATCCGAGGGTCGTCCCGATGAACGCGCAGATGAGAGAACCGACAAGAGCGATCATCAAAGACGTCTGGGTAGCGACCAGAATGTTGCTGAGCACGTCACGACCGAGATAATCAGTTCCCAGCAAATGTCCCGGCGCACCCGGCGGCGCAAATCGCGCCAGAGGTGACTGCTGCAGATAGTCGAACGGTGCCAACCATTGCGCCGTGATGTCCACGAAGACGACAACCGCAATCCAGATCAGGCATAGCCAGATACTGATCGGAATGCGGCGGGCAGATTTCAGGAATTGCCGCTTTGGTAATGAGAGTGTCGTATTAGCCATTTTTTTGAAGCCTGATTTTCGGGTTCAGCACCGCATAGAGAACATCGACGATCAAGTTGATCGTGACCATGAACGCCGTGAAGAGAAGGATCATTGCCTGAACGACATTGAGATCGCTGAGCGTGATTGCTCGAACAAAACCGCTACCAAGCCCGGGCCAGGCGAATACGGTCTCTACGATAGCCGACCCCCCCAGCAAGCCAGCTGCAACGAAACCCAGCATGGTCACCATCGGGATCGCCGCGTTCGGGAGCGCGTGGCGGATAACCACTTCCCACTTGGGAATACCATCGGCGCGAGCCGCTGCGATATAGGGCTGTTCCAGAACTTCGATCAGCGCGGAACGCGCGAAGCGCGCAATCGCAGCCGCATTGACAAGACCGAATGTCGCAACGGGCAGGATCGCATGCTGCCAGGTGGAACTTCCCGAGCTCGGCAGCACACGAAACCAGACGGCAAACACGAAGATGAGCGTCAGTCCGAGCAAGAAATTTGGTACGCTATAGCCGAGAACAGCGCCTGCCATGACGGATTTGTCGGCGGCACTGTCGCGGCGGACTGCTGCGATGATTCCCGCGGGGATACCGACGAGTATGCTTAGCACGAATGCTGAGATCGTCAGCGTCAATGTCTTGGGTATACGTTCGGAGATGACGGTGAATACCTCACGACCGTCGGCTGCCGATACCCCGAAGTCGCCTCTGAGCGCGCTGGCGAGATAGATCAGGAACTGTTCAGGAATGGATCTGTCCAGGCCCCATGCTGTTCGGAATGCTGCCAGCGCCTCTGGCGTCGCGTTCTCGCCCAACATGGCCCGAGCTGGATCTCCACCCAACCTGAGAATGATGAAGACAAACGTCACGGTCAGCATCATGACAATGATCGCTCGAACGAGGCGTGCAAGGATGAAACTAATCATCGCGCCACCTCCATCATCTGCGCCGGATCAGTCTGCGCGACTATAGATCTCGGAAACTCTTCCGCTCTATGGCACGCTGCCAGTTGCCCGCCCGCAGGCCGAAGCAGCGGCGTTTCTTTCGCACATCTTTCGATTGCAAAAGGACAGCGTGACCGGAAGGCACAGCCAGTCATTACCTTGCCAGCGTCGAGTTCCCCCTTGATCGGTGGTTCAATATTGCGGACCGTCGGGTCCATAGTGGGGACGGAGGCAAGCAATGCGCGGGTATAGGGATGGCGTGGCCACGCATAGACAGATTTGATATCGCCGGTTTCGACGACGCGGCCAAGATACATCACGACAATACGATCAACGAGATGGCGAACGATGCGCAGGTCGTGGGTGATGAACACATACGCCAGATCAAGCTCCTGCCAGAGCTGCCGAAGCAACGCAACGACCTGGGCTTGCACAGAAACGTCGAGCGCAGATACCGCCTCATCGAATACGACCAATTTGGGGTCGAGGATCAAAGCTCGGGCAATAACAACTCTTTGTCGCTGCCCTCCCGACATCTGATGTGGATAGCGGTTCATCATCGCGCTCGAGAGGCCGACCCGGTCCAGCATGGTTGCCGCCCGATCACGCGCGCCCGCGCGGTTGGCAACCCGGTGAACCCAGACGGCTTCAGCGATTTGCTCGCCGATCGTCATTTGTGGATTAAGGGCGGACAGCGGGTTTTGCTGAACCAGGGAGGTCTCCTTTCGGAACGTCGACCAGTCTCGCGCGCTACGATCTGTGTGCGCGAGTCCTTCGAACAAGACCTCTCCCTCGGTGGTGGAGGTCAAGCCGAGCAGAAGTCTACCGAGTGTCGATTTCCCGCTTCCAGATTCACCGACGACACCTACCCGCTCACGCGGCGCAAGTTCGAGATCAATTGAATTAACCGCCACATGTACCGATGGCTTTACGAAAAGCCCGGATTTCAGGCGAAAGACCTTGGTGACCCCGCGGGCCTGAAGAAGAGGCGCACTCATGGGCTCACCGGATGGTAACAGGCCGCGTCATGGAACGCGCCGACGTTGACAGGCCCGGGAAAGCTCACGGAACATTGTTCGCTCGCGCGGGGACAGCGTGGGTGATAATAACATCCGGCAGGCAGGTTATCGAGAAGAGGAACAGAACCCGGGATTGGTACTGGCGGCTCCAGGTCGTCCGCATCGATCGTTGGCATGCAGCCGATCAGGGCGCGAGCGTAAGGATGCGCTGCACGCTCCAACAATTCCGCAACCGGCGCCGTTTCGACGATCTTTCCGCAATACATGACCGCCGCACGATCCGCGAGGCGGGCGATCACGCCGAGATCGTGCGACACGATCAAAAGCGCCATGCCTGTTTCAGATCTGAGTTCCTCCAGAAGATGAAGGATCTGCGCCTGCGTCGTGACATCGAGCGCTGTCGTGGGCTCGTCGGCGATCATCAGCTTGGGCTTCGCAGCGAGCGCGTGGGCAATCATGACGCGCTGGTTCATACCGCCCGAGAACTCATGAGGATAGGATCGCAGCCGACTTTTGGCGCGGTCGATACCGACACGTTCGAGAAGACGCATGGCCTCGAGCCGTGCATCGTTGCCCTCCAGACCCTGATGGCGATAAAGGCTGCTCTCGAGATAATAACCGATCGAATGAACCGGATTGAGGCTGCTGGTCGGGTCCTGATAGATCATGGCAATAGCCGGCTTGCCATCAGCCTTTGGTCCACTGTCCAGCTCAATAGTTCCGCCCGTCTGCGAAATCCCTCGCGGCAATGCCTTGGCTATTGCGTAACATGTCATGCTCTTTCCGCAGCCCGACTCCCCGACGAGTCCAAGCGTCTGCCCTGCATCCAGTGAAAAACTGACACCGTTGATGATTGTGATATCGCGCGCCGGCACCTGAACGATCAGGTCGCGAACTGTTAGTAGATTTGACAACTTAGGCTCCTCCAGGGCGACGCGCACATCTCGCGCGCGCCGCCTTCTCGATTAACGAGTTCAGCCGAAGCTGAGATTGTTGCGGAATTCCATCATCTCGAAGCTCACGGGCTTCCAGTGGACATCCTTGCGCGCGGCATAAACGTCATACGGCTGATAGAGAATGACGGCTGGCGCCTCCTCTTCGAAAATGTCCCGCATGCGATTGTAGGCGTCGAAGCGCTCCTTGCCATTCGGCAGAACCGTGACCTTCTGACATAATTCGTTGAACTCGGCCGGCGCCTTCCAACCCCAACGCTTTTGAACCTGACCATTCGGCCCGAATTCGGGGACGATCGTGGCGTAGGCATCGGTCATCCATTGGCCGTTGGACCAGTTTCTCATCCAGGTCTGGTTGTCCGGGGGGAAGCTACCCGGTGCGTAGGTTTTCATGACCACGTTCACACCGATCTGCTTCCACATTTCGATCATCATCATCAACGCAGGCATGGCGTTGGCATAATAGTTGCCCATCGTGTGATAGGTGATCGGCGTTCCATCGTAGCCGCTCTCCTTGACGAGACGCTTGGCCTCCTCGACATTATATTCCATGGCCTTACGCTTTGGATCGAAGGTTTCCCCATAGTTCGGGAAATTGAAGCCGGCCGGGATAGATGCTTGTTTCTTCCAGAGCGCTTCAACCATGATTGGCCGGTTGACAGCCAGAGCAAGAGCGCGCCGAAGCTTCTTATCCTTGAAAACTTCTTGGTTCATATTGAAGGTGAACATGTGGAAGTTTTCGATGAGCGTCCCGCGCGTTTCGAGGTCTGGATAGCTATTTATCAGCTGAATGTCGTCCGGCGTCAGGGTAGTGATGATATCGTATTCACCGCTGATCAGACCCGCGACGCGTGTGGCTGGCTCTGCGACGATCTGGTAGGTGATCTTCGATGCAGTCGGCTTTGGACCCCAGTAGGCGTCGTTGGCTTCCAGCACCACACGGTCGCCGGCAACAAATTCCACGAACTTGTACGGGCCTGTTCCAACGGGCTTGTTACCGAAATCTACTGCTCCCAGTTTCTTGTAGTATTCTTTGGGAACAATGCGGCTCATCCAGGATGCGACGAAGGTCTCGATGAGATAGCTCGGGGTCTTTGTGCGAAGTGTGACTGTGTATTTGTCCTCGACCACGGGCTCATCGAAATCAAGCGAATAGGATTTCCCAAGCGGGATTTTCTTGATCGCTTCGGGACCCCAAAGGCGTTCGGAAGAAAAGGTGTATGCGACATCGTCCGCGGTCAGTTCAACACCATCGTGGAACATGACCTTCTGCCGCAGCTTGAAGCGAACCGATTTCTCATCGATGCGCTCCCAGCTCTCGGCAAGTGCCGGAACGAGGTCGATGGCATTGCCGGGAGCTCCCTTCGCGAAAAAATCGCGCGCTATCAGCGTGTCGAATATCTGGTTGACGATACGCGGGCCGACATTGCTGATTGCATTGACCGGCTCCAGCGAGTTCGGCAATCCGTTCACACCCAGGCGAAGCGCCCGGCGTTCTTGCGCGAAGGTGAACTTCGCACCGGCAGTTGAAGCGACCGCTATCGCCGCGGTGCCCATCATAAAATTCCTGCGATTGGTCTTAAGCATGTGGTTTTCCTCCCAGCTCTGTTGAATGAGGCTTTAATTCGCGCGCGGCCGTCGAACCTAGTTCGCAACAACGAACTTCTTCCGCAGCTTTTCCGGTATTGTCTCAATGATGGTTCGGGTTCCAGAGTCGGTGACGATCACGCCGACATCCTCGATCCTGGCCGTCACCGAGAGGCTCGATTTTGTGAATTTCGAATGATCCGCGACGACGATCACGCGGCTCGAAACTTCGATCATGGCGCGAGCGACACTCGCGTTCACGGGCGACGACGTACAGATCAATCCGCGATCAACATCGATCGACGCCGCGTTGAGAATGAGTTTGTCGACATTGAACTGGCGGATAAACTGCTCCGCCAAAGGGCCGCGGAAGGAGCGGTTCGTTTCGGTATACTCGCCCCCGACCGAATAGATGCTTTTGCCCTCCCCTCTCGTCAATTCCTCGACAATGTCGAGACCATTCGAGATGAAGGTGAGGTTTCTGCGGTCAGCGAGCTTCTTGGCAACTTCCAGCGCAGTTGTACCGGCGTCCAGAAGAACCGTGTCACCCTCGACGATCATACCGGCAACGACTCCGGCTATGGCCGCCTTCTCCGCCCGATTCCAGACGGCGCGGGCAGCGTTCGGCTTGTCCTGTGTAACCTGCGTGACGCTGACCGCACCGCCGTGAGTTCGACGCAAGAGTCCGGCCTCGTGGAGTTCGCTCAAGTCGCGCCTCGCAGTGGCCACCGAAATCTGGAAGTGCTCCGTCAATCTGCCGATAGCCAAAAACTGCTCATCGCGCAAAAGCTCAACGATTTTCGCCTGGCGGTCCTGAGTTGAGTTGAACACCAACGCTTCCCTTCCAACAAGAAATGGTCTATATCGCTCATACTATGAGCGTAATCGTTCTTCGTCAAATGAAAGTTTGGTGACAGTTTTGTTGCAACGCAACAATACATTACAAACGATTACGCATTGTTGGGGATCAAGAAGCTTCGGGTAGCTAAGCGGAAGCCTTTGTTAGTGTGATCGAAATCGCTCACTTTCGCACCGCACCAAAATCGTAAGCTTCTAGGAGGAGTGATGACTCATTCAATGTCGAACTGCCGTCAACAAAACCGGCGCGGATCAGCGCTACTCCGCACGACCACAATACGAAACCAGTTGGAATTCATCTTGCCTGCGATACGGCGCGGGCAAGATGCCGGTGGGCAGCTCTCCTCCCTGCTCGCCCACCGGCACCCTCATCAACCGCAAGCTGGACAAGGTCTGCGACGAGAACCGCTTCCCTCTCGAGACAAATCAAGACGGCACCCGTCTGGCCGATCTCTGTTGCGAGCAGCCGCTTCGCTGATCAAGGCTTACTTCCAACAGAATTAGCGAGAGGCGCGACTTGGAATCGACAATCGTTCTCATAAATCTCTGCGGCGCCGTCGCGTTGCTGCTGTTCGGCCTGGCCCAGGTGAAGGACGGAGCCTCCCGTGCGCTTGGGGCCAGATTGCGAACGGGCCTCGCCTCCGGCACGAAAAGCAGCGCCCGGTCGTTTCTATCAGGGTTCGTCGCCACAGTCGCGCTTCAGAGTTCTACAGCGACGGCGCTGATGGTCTCCTCGTTTGTGGAACGAGAGCTTATCAAGCCTCGCATGGCGCAGGTCGTCCTCCTCGGCGCCAATGTCGGAACGGCGGTCACCGCCTGGATCGTCGCAACGGGCATCGAATGGGTGTCCCCTGCCCTACTCTTCGTCGGCATCATTCTCTATCGAGGCGGTTCGACCTCCAGGCAGGGCGCCGGAACAGCGTTGCTCGGTATCGCGCTGATGCTGCTGTCACTACACCTACTCAGCAACGCGACCGAGCCGCTTCGCCATTCGCCGGCGCTCGCAGCGTTTATCGGCCTGCTTGAAAACGCCTGGCCGGTCGCGATGATCTTTTCCGCGGCCATCGCATTCGCGTCATCTTCAAGCTTGGCTGCGGTCGTTCTGATTTTGTCGTTGACCTCCACCGGAATCCTCTCTGGCGGGCTTGTCGTAGCGCTGGTTCTTGGAGCCAATTTCGGTGGCGCAATACCTCCGGTGATCGCGTCGTTATCAGCATCGGCGGCGGCCAGGCGGGTCACACTAGGCAATCTGATTGTCCGGGCAATCGGCTGCCTGCTGATCCTGCCAGTGGCCGATATTTTGGCCAGCTGGCTTTCGATGTTGCCGGTCCCAGCGTCCAAACTTCCCGTGGACGCGCATCTCGCGTTAAATATCGGCCTGGCTCTCCTGGCCATGCCGTTTTCCCGCCTTCTTGCACGGTGGATGGGGGTCCTCATCCCCGCGTCCGAACAGGCTGACAACACACCGAAATTCCTCGATCCGGATGAGCTATCAACACCAGTCGTAGCACTGACGAGTGCTGCACGCGAAGTGCTTGGCGTTGGAGACCTGATCGAAAGAATGCTCTTGAGAGTGTCGGACGCGTTCCAACAGAACAACGCCGCGAGATTGAAGGATATTGCGCAGCTTGAGCGCCAGGTCGACCGGTTACAGCAGGAGGTCAAGGTCTACTTATCGAAACTCGGCCGTACTGGACTGTCGGAAGACGAAGGCCGACGCTCGATCGTCATCATCGACTACGCCATCAACCTCGAACATATCGGGGATATTGTCGAGAAAGGTCTGCTGCCCGAGGTCACGAAGAAGATCGCCCACGGTTTGAAATTCTCTGATGACGGCTTCTCCGAACTAACACAACTCTTCCAGCTCACCGTCGATAATCTCCGGATCGCACAAACAATCCTTATCACCCGGGACATCAATCTCGCGCGTCAGCTCATGGAGCGGAAAGTCGAAGTCCGGCACATGGAAAAACAGTCTTCCGAGCGCCACCTGGAACGTCTGCGCGACGGGCGCACCGACAGCCTTCAAACCAGCTCGCTTCACCTCGACATCTTGCGTGATCTCAAGCGGATCAACGCGCATATCGTCTCGGTTGCTCACCCGATCATGGACGAGCAAGGATTACTGGGCGAGAGCCGTCTCATCGCGGGCGGCTCTGCAGACTGAGTGAAAGAAAATCAACTCGTCCTCGTAAGACGACACATACTGGAAATTGAAATGCAAAACAAAGTGCAGTTTATCACCTATGTTGACCGCCTGACCAGAGGTGGTTTCAGGCAATTGAAGGAACTGGTCGATGGCAAGTTCGCTGGCCTGTTCGGCGGCGTCCATGTCTTGCCTTTCTTCAATCCGATCGATGGCGCTGATGCCGGATTCGATCCAACAGATCACACGATCGTCGATCCGCGCCTCGGCGACTGGGAGGATGTGCGGGCTTTGTCGGGATCCGTGGAAATCATGGCCGATCTTATCGTCAACCATGTCTCATCGCAATCCGGCGCATTCACGGACTTCATTGCCAAGGGTTCGGCGTCCGAATTTGCCGACATGTTCATGACGTTCGATAAGGTATTTCCCGATGGCGCCACCGAAGAAGACCTTCTGAGGATCTATCGACCGCGCCCCGGTTTACCGTTTTCGAAGGTGACCCTGGCTGATGGTACTCAGCGGATGCTCTGGACAACCTTCACACCGGAGCAGATCGACATCGATGTCCACAGCGCCAAAGGCACAACCTATCTCGAAACGATCCTCGATCGCTTTTCGGAGGCGAATGTGACGGCGATCCGCCTCGACGCCGCGGGATACGCGATCAAGAAAGCGGGCAGCAGTTGCTTCATGATCGACGATACCTACGCATTCCTCGAAGAAGTGGCTGGAAAGGCCCGCAACCGCGGCATGGAGGTTCTGGTCGAGATTCATAGTTATCATCGTGACCAAATCGAGATCGCGAAGAAGGTCGACCGGGTGTACGATTTCGCACTACCACCGCTCATCTTGCATGCATTGTTTACGGGAGACGCCACGCCGCTGGCAAAGTGGCTGGCAATAAGCCCCCGTAACGCGATCACCGTTCTCGACACCCATGACGGGATTGGCGTTATAGATGTCGGTGCCCATAGCGACGGCCGGGCGGGCCTCCTCGAACCCCAGGCGATCGACAATCTTGTGGGAGAGATCCATAGGCGATCGGATGGCCAGAGCCGCCAGGCGACGGGGGCCGCTGCATCGAATCTGGACCTTTATCAGGTAAACTGCACCTACTATGACGCGCTTGGTCGCAACGATAATGATTATCTCATCGCTCGGGCAATTCAGTTTTTTGCTCCAGGAATTCCGCAAGTCTATTATGTCGGTTTATTGGGCGGCGTAAACGATATGGACCTGCTCGCCAAAACGGGCGTGGGGCGTGACATTAACCGGCACTATTACGGCAACGACGAAATCGGTACGGCCCTTGAGACGCCGCTCTTCCATCGCCTTTCAAATCTGATCCGTTTCAGGAACACCCATCCCGCCTTCGGTGGAGCGCTCAAGGCCACCATTGCTGATGCCGGAGCGTTGGTGCTTTCATGGCAACACGGCGATGCTTTTGCTGAATTGAAGATCTCATTTGCCGACCGCAAGGCGAGCATTGCCGCATCTGGTCAGAGCGAGATGCAGATCGTCGAGTGAACTGCACGCAAGTGCCGCTTCCCCGGCTCGATAGCATGTACAGGGGGATAGTACGGATATTCGTGAAGCGTTGGAGCATGTATGCCTCGTGGAAAAATGCTTCGGCTCAGCCTGAGTTGTCTGGGTAAAAGAGGATGAAAGCAGATTCAGCCCGGCGGTCGGCTGCTGGGAGCAAACGTTAGAGTAGGCATCGCACACCAGCATATGGGGGTATGGAATGCAGCACTGGCTGGACAAGTTGACCGATCTTGCCGCAATTCAGGGCGACGAGTGCATCCTGAAGGATGGCCTTGCCGACCTTGCCGAACATTTCGGCTTCACCGGCTATGCCTATCTCCATATCCAGCACAAACACACCATCGCGGTCACCAATTATCATCGTGACTGGCGATCGGCTTACTTCGAGAACAACTTCGACAAGCTCGATCCGGTCGTCAAGCGCGCGAAATCCAGGAAGCACGTCTTTGCCTGGTCCGGCGAACAGGAACGATCGCGGCTATCGAAGGAAGAGCGTGCCTTCTACGCGCATGCGGCCGATTTCGGCATCCGCTCCGGCATCACCATTCCGATCAAGACCGCCAACGGATCAATGTCGATGTTCACGCTGGCGTCGGAAAGGCCGGCGATCGACCTCGACCGTGAGATCGACGCGGCCGCAGCCGCGGGCGCCGTCGGGCAGCTCCATGCCCGCATCTCTTTCCTTCAGACCACTCCGACAGTGGAAGATGCCGCCTGGCTCGATCCGAAAGAGGCGACCTATCTCAGATGGATCGCCGTCGGCATGACAATGGAGGAAGTCGCAGACGTGGAGGGCGTCAAGTACAACAGCGTCCGTGTCAAGCTCCGCGAGGCCATGAAGCGCTTCGACGTTCGCAGCAAGGCCCATCTCACCGCCCTCGCAATCAGAAGAAAGCTGATCTGAAAACGTGACAGACAAACCAGGGGAGAGGAATGATGTCAGTAACTTCCTATACGTTCTACACCTATTCTCAGGCGACTGCCGATGATCAGGCGCACTGGCTGCACGGGCACACCACCGTTCAGTTTTTCGATAGCCTGGAAGCGGCCCGGCAGGAGTTAGTCAAGTTGCACGAAGACCTAAGCCAGGATCTCGACCTCACGTGGCGTCCGCTCTATCTCGAAAAAATCGAGACCCGGGCCGTCACAAAAGAGCTGCTGCTGTCTTTGCTCAATCGCAACATGGAAGCCCTTATCGAGCGGCACATGATTGTTGATACAATCTCCTCCTTCTCTTCGAGCGCTTTAAGCGGGCATAATTGATGGATGCCAGTTCCATGTTTAAATGAAGATTAAACATCGTATGCAACTATTCGCGCTCTGCCGCGACCTTCGGTCCGGTAAGTATCCTTGGGAGGTCGCCTGGTGAATATTCTCAATCGTGGTGCCAATGCATGCGCGGTACTTGCTGCCCTCTCTAAGTCTCAGGCCATGATCGAATTCGATCTGTCCGGCAGGATACTCACTGCCAACGACAATTTCTGCCGGGCGCTTGGCTATGAGCTATCAGAAATTATCGGCAAACATCACAGCATGTTCGTTGAACCGGCATTTGTGAAATCGGCAGACTATAAGGCGTTCTGGGCGAAACTCGCCGCCGGCAACTTCGACCAGCAGCAATATAAGCGCATCGGCAAGGGCGGCAAGGAAGTCTGGATCGAGGCGTCCTATAACCCTGTCATGCGCCGTGGCAAGCCGGTCAAGGTTGTCAAGATCGCCACCGACATCACCGCCCAGAAGCTGAAAGTTGCAGAAGATGCCGGCAAGATCGAGGCTTTGTCGCGGGCGCAGGCGATTATCGAGTTCACGCCGACCGGCGACGTCCTGACCGCAAATGAGAATTTCCTGTCCGCCCTCGGATATTCTCTGAGCGAGATCCAGGGCAAACACCATTCGATGTTCTGCGAACCATCCTATACCGCGTCGCCCGACTATCGGAATTTCTGGAAGATGCTTGCAGGCGGGGATTTGATGGCGGACGAGTTCATGCGGCTCGGCAAGGGTGGTCGCAAGGTCTTTATCCAGGCATCCTATAATCCGATCTTCGATATGAACGGCAGAGTTTTCAAGGTCGTGAAATTCGCGACCGACGTGACCACCCGGGTCGAAAACGTCGAACAGCTCGCGGGCTGCCTGAACAGTCTGGCGGACGGTGACCTGGCGCAGCAAATCGAAAAACCGTTCATCCCCTCGCTCGAACGTTTGCGCACCGATTTCAACGCCGCCTCCGACAAGCTGAAGCGCGCGATGGCGACTGTCGCCGACAACGCCAGGGCGATCTCCGCGGGATCCAGCGAGATTCGGACCGCCGCCGACGAGCTGGCAAAACGCACCGAGCAACAAGCCGCCTCGGTCGAGGAGACCGCCGCTGCGCTCGAGGAAATCACCACAACGGTCAAGGATTCCAGTCGTCGGGCGGAGGAGGCTGGCCAACTCGTTGCACGCACCCGCGAACATGCAGAGCATTCCGGGGAGGTGGTGCGCGACGCGATCGGCGCCATGGATCAGATCGAAACGTCCTCTCGCGAGATCTCCAACATCATCGGTGTCATCGATGAGATCGCGTTCCAGACCAACCACCTGGCGCTGAATGCCGGTGTCGAAGCGGCCCGTGCCGGCGAAGCGGGCAAGGGATTCGCGGTCGTCGCGCAGGAAGTCCGCGAGCTCGCGCAGCGATCGGCCAAGGCCGCCAAGGAAATCAAGACGCTGATCACCTCGTCGGGCAGCCAGGTCCAGAGCGGGGTATCGCTTGTCACGAAAGCCGGTTCCGCGCTGCAGGAAATCGCAACCCAGGTCCACGACATCAACACGAATGTCGTCGCGATTGTCGAAGCGGCACGCGAGCAGTCGAACGCTCTCGGTGAGATCAACAAGGCCGTGAACAGCGTCGATCAGGGAACGCAACAAAACGCCGCGATGGTCGAGGAGCAGACGGCGGCCAGCCACAGCCTTGCTCGCGAGGCCGCCGCGCTATTCGAGCTGCTGGAGCATTTCAGGTTCGATGATAGCGGCCGAACGCAAGCGTTTGCTGGCCAGGTTCATCAGCCATCCGTCGCGCCAGTCGCCAAACAGTCGACCCGCGCTGCCCAGGTCTTCGCTGCGTAGGGTTCCACCGCAGTCGTTATCAAAGAGACCGAACGGAGGAGCTCGTGTCAGGCCGCCTTTCCTCCGATGAAGATAGCGGGTCTGAGCTGCCGCAATAGTTCAGGGTATGACATCATAGCCCGCTATAAAAATTAGCCATGAGACAAACGGAAACCGGTTCAGTTCACGGTGGCGTTCGGGATATAGCCAAGAATGCTGATCAGCGTGCTGACAGCGCTCATCTGCGCGTGCATCTCGATACTGGCCTCGATGTAACACAGATGCTGTGGGCCTCCGACTTCCTTTCCCGACTTATAGCTTTCCGGCAGGGCCTGGAAAAGTTCGTCGGCCTTTTCGACCAGTCGTCGATGCGCACGGATTGCGTCTATGGTCAGTTTCTCGAGGTCAGCCGGGTGTAGTCCACGAGTTAAGCCGACCAGTGGCCGGAGCTCAACTTTTTTCGTCAATGTTGCATCTTCCGATTCCATTCCTGACCTAACCCTGGTTTTGTCTGCGGTGCGCCCCCGCTGACGTTGAACCCTTTGAACCCTAGCCGGGGGTTAGAATCCGAGATGAATCGGCCCTGAGACCTTTAGCACCGAGGCGCCTGGACATGAGTCACAGGCCCCCGGCCACAAGGTCAGAGGGTTCCTGGCACCGTTTCGGTCAGCGCCAACCGTTCATCTGCGGATTCTAAGCCGCAACACAGCGCGTACTGCGTCATGCCCTTTATAAGAGCCATTCCAAAGAGATGCCAGCGCCGATCGACAGAACGACGGTGCAAATCTTCACATGCCCACCTCGATGCAAGGCACAAAATACCTCAAGGCCTATGCTTTCGAAGAAGAAATCAACGCGACTTGCGACCAGGGTTAGAATGCATTGTTGAAGCGTGACGACACTTAGTTGTTTTCCGCCACGGTCTCATTAACTGCGATTCGCTTGGCACACGGACCGAGCAATTTTTCGCTCCTGGCCCGCGTTCATCGACGCAGACGCGAGGAACCTGTTCCTCACTTCCCGCGCGCGCCGATGCCGGAAAGGTCGATCCGAATACCGGCCTTGTTCGGGTCAGCTGGTTCCGCCTCGAGTGCAGTATCGACGTTGCCGCCCTTCATCTTGTCACTACCGGCTTCGGACGTTTCCGCTTCCACCCCAGGATCCGGCTCTGGCAGCTTCACGTCGCCCGGATCGGCTGCCCGGAACACCGCTGTCCCCTCGAAATACCCCGTTTGCCATGCGATGATCGCGTCTTCAAAAACCTGCGGAAGGACCTCGCTTTCGGTAGGGTTACCGTACCATTTGGTGACGATACGATAGACTTTGGCGAACAGGGCCGTGCCCATTTTGATGTTTTCGCAAGGCTCGATCAGGTCCGGCTTCAACTGGCCCGCCTCGACGATACCGAGCCCGGCGGGATACTGCGTCAAGCCGACCCGAACGATATTGCGACCGAGGTTCTGGCGTATCAATGCGAGCGCCTCGTCCGGCGTTGTCGGCCTCGGCACAAGCACGATGCGGTTGCCGGAGCGGACAGTGACCGCGAGCGGGTCCGGCGCCCCTGCCCGTTCGATGAACTGTTCGACGATCGCGGGTTTCAGGCCGGGATCGCTGCATTCCTTGATGAGGGCGGAATCGACCATCGCGAAAGTCTCCTTATGTGTTGAAAGCCGTGACGACGGGTCGCCCGAAGAGTTTCGCCCAGGCGATCACGCCTGCTTGTTGGATGGCGACGATCGACGTTCCCTCGGTCCACCATCCGTTGCCCGTGGCGACGATGGCGGCGGGGGAAAACAGCATCGAGTGCAGTATGGGCCAGACGATGAGCTGCTCGTAGCAGATCAGCGGCGCGATCCTCGTGCCAGCGAGATCCACGGCCGGGTTGGCGAAGAAATGCGCTTGAGCGCCACCGCCCTGCCCGGTCCATTGCAACCATGGCTGCCACATCGATACCGGGATCGGCATCCGCTCGCGATAGAGGATCCGTGTTTCACCCTCCGAGACCGTCACCATGACGTTGTCGTAGCCGCCCGGATCGATGACGGCCGCGCCGGCGATCACGGTGACGTCCGCCCCTCGCAAGCCCGCCTGCCAAAGCCGTGCGACAGTCGGGGTCCATAAGCCGAGGGCGCTTTCGGGAAGAACGATGACACGGGTTTCCGCTCCTGCCGCCGCGCGCACCGTTGCGATCAGGTCACGGTGATGGTCAAGCGAACCATCACGTCCAAGCGTTTGACCCTGTTCGAGGTCGACGCCTTTCCATCCATCCGGTAGGACAGGTTGCGTCCACGTAGCGGCGGACCAGAACCAGAAGCCTCCCAGGGCAATGGCAGCAGCCGGCCAGTATCGCGATGTCATCATCGCGAGGCCGGCTGTGGTCGCACCCAGCCCCCACCATCCAAAGCCGGGAAACAGAATGCCCGCTGCGGTTAGTGGATGCGCCCACCCGGTGATGCCGAAGGGCGGCAGCCCCATCAGCACCGCGGCCGCAAGGTAGCGCACCGGCTTTCCCCAACCCAGAGCGCCCCTTCCCGGAAGCCTCTTTTGCAAGCGCGCGGGCCAGAACGCCGCATGCACGGCGACAAAGCCGGCCGAGGCCGCCAGCCATAGCAGGAGGCCGTGCCAGAAATCGGCGGCGTAGAAGTTCGCCACACCCTGCGGCAGGCCGCGCGAGGCGGTGAGGAAGTACCCGGCAGACACCGCGCCCGCAACCAGTCGTGATGGAGATTGCGCCCATAGCAACGGAAAGAGCATGGCTGTCGGAAGAAGGAGGGCCTCGCCGCTCCAGCCGACCGCTCCGACGGCGATCGAAAGCAGGATCAGGAGCGCCACACGCCAGCGGTCACGGGTCAAACGTGAACACCGGCCGCGCCAGGCCGAGAAGACCGCTGTCCGGGATCGGGCCGAAGTATCGTGAATCATAGGAACTCGCAAAGGAAGAATGGAGAAATAGAAATCCTGGCGGCACGACGCCGCCGGCGAAGGGCGCGATCGCCCTGCCCTCGCTGTCCGTCGCGCTGACAGTGGAAGCCGATACGGGATGACCGTCGATGACAATCCGATCGGCGATTTCGACGCGCTGACCGGGAAGCGCCAGAACGGACTTTATGAGCGGCGCGAACCAACCTGGGCAGAGCCCGGAACGGAGATAGCCGCGTAGCCAGGCTTCCTCGAAGAAGGCGTTGTGCGGCGGGCAGACAAACACCAGATCGCCGGACTGAACCGGGCGTCGGAGCTTTTCCACACGCCAGAGCCCAAGGGGTTCGCTCGGCGTGACGTTCACTCGATAACCACCGATGAGCCCCATGACGGTGGCGCCGCTCAAGACGAGGCCTGCGACACCGAGAAACCGGATGACAGCGCGTTTGCTCATTGTTTCAGCACCGGTGCCTGGCGCAACGTCTGCCGCAATTCCTCGGCCTGTTTCAGCGACTGCACGGTGCGCTCGTGGGCGGCGAGCTGCTGGGCCGTGCGCATGATCGGCCAGGCTTGCTTCAACTGCTCTTTCTGCTCCGGCCGCATACCATCGGAGAGTTTTTCGTACAGCTTTCCGGACGGCTCGCGCGCCACGTTGCTCAGCAGGGTCCGCTCCCCGAAGCGTTCGGTAACAGCCTGGTTGAACCCGTCGATCTCGAGCTTGGTCTCGCGATTGCTGAGCGCATATCCAAGGGCCGCCGGCAGATCGTTCCGGTCGATCGCGTCGCGCACGCGCTCAAGCACCACGCGTGCGGCCGGCGAGAGCGCCGGGATGTCGATCGAGACGCGCTGGCGCAGGGCTTGTTCTTCGGTCACTATCCGCAGCGTCGCGGTCTCGCGCATCCGCAGATATTGCTCCAGATCGCGCTTCAGGGCGGGAACATTGACCTCTGCGACGCGGCGCGCTTCGCGCTCCGTCTTGCTGGCCAGAATACCGGTCTTGCCCTTCAGCGCCCCGATCGATGCCGGCTCCGCCTCAAGCTTCTGCAAGACCGCTTTCGCTGCCTCCTTATCTGCCAGAACCGTATCGAAGTTGACGGCGCGGAAGGCGGTTTCGGGATCGGCGAAGACGTAGCGGAAGCGCGCCGAGACCTCCTCCCATTGCTGCTTCAGCGTGGGATCGGCGCCGAGCTTGTCACCGACCGTATCGGCAACAGAGCCGGAGAATGTCTTGATGCCTGTGACCATGGGCGCGGCCTCCTTCATCGTTTGGGTTTTTGGGGATTGGTCGAGGCCGAGGCGCTCACCGAGCGCACGAAGCCTATGAACGAGATCGGAAACCTTTGTTTTTTGGCGCAGCGTCCAGTCGAGCCGGTCGCGCAGCATTGTTCGAGCCACCTGCATGATGTGCAGGCCACGGTTTTCGGCAAAGCGCAGCGCCTCGCGGTAGAGTTTGCCGCGCTCGTAATCGAGCGTCGTCTCCTTGGCGTTCTTTCGGGAAAGAACCTTGGCTAGGCCACCGTTGAAGGCGAAGGAACGGCATCCGTAATAGAGCTGGAGATCCTCGCGATGGCGGGTCATCGCGACATAGGTCAGATGCCGATCGAGCGAGAGAGAGGCCAGCACCTTGACCCTGTCGACAGTGGCGCCCTGAGACTTGTGGATGGTCGTCGCATAGCCGTGATCGAGATTGCTGTAGAAGCGTTGTTCGACCACAACATGCCGCCGATGATCCCGATCCCCGACCACCGCAACGATGCGGTTTGGCACAGCCTCAACGACATGGCCGATCATGCCGTTCTTGACCCCAAGTAAGGTCTCATTCTTCAGGAAGACGATCTGATCGCCTGCGTGGAAACGGCGTTCGCCGTCAGCCGTTCTGAAGACGTGGCCCTCGCCGACGATGCCGCGCTCGACCAGCTTCTCGCGCGCCATGACGTTGAGCATGCGCACGTCGCGGCGCAGATGGGCGAGGATCAATGTCGTCTTCGTCTGATCGTAATCACGGTTCCAGTCGGCGATCAGGCGCTCAACCGCTTCCGCCTTCAGACGTTCGCCAACAATTCTCGCATTGGCATTGTAGAGCGCCAACGCCTTCTCGACATTGCCGCGCGCCAGATCGAGCGACGCCTTTCGCATCCAGTCCTCGCGCTGGCGATAGATCGTTTCGAGTTCAGCGTAACCAATCCGATCGACAATGGCGCGGAAAGCGGCCCCCGCTTCGATCGGCTGAAGCTGCTCGGGATCGCCGACTAGCACGATCTTTGCCCCTGCCCTGACGACGGCATCGACAAAGCCCGCCATCTGTTTCGAGGCCACCATGCCGGCCTCGTCCATGACGAAGACGGTTTTATTGTCGAGCACGTCACGACCGCGGTTCCAGCGCAGCTCCCAGGAGGAGAGCGTGCGGCTCTCGATGCCGGCTTCCTTATCCAGACCCTCCGACGCCTTGCCGGCGAGCGCGCCACCGACGACACGATATCCGGCCAGCTCCCACGCCTCCCGCGCCGCCTTCATCATCGTGGTCTTGCCAGCACCCGCGCGTCCGACGACCGCGGCGATGCGTGCCGGACCGGCGATGCACTCGATGGCTGCTTTCTGTTCCTCCGACAGCCGCCCATGCCGCCCAAAAGTCGCTGCGAGCACCGCCGTGGAAACGGCATGCGTTTCCTTGTCCGACAGCCACATCGCCTGTCGCGCCATCGTCGCTTCCAGCCGGATCATCGCCCGTGTCGAATAGCGCGCCGGCACTTTCTCTCCGGTCGCGAACTCGATCGTGTCGCGCTGCAGCCGTAGCACCTCCGGATTCAGGATGATGCGCAACATCAGCTGCTGGAAGACGGCGGGATCGTCGACATAGCGGTGCAGCACTTTCGCGACGTCGCGTTCATCGAAGACGCTCTTTTCCCGCATGATCAGGTCGAGCACGATGGCTGGATTTTTGAGGATGCGGCGGGTGTTTTCCGAGCGGCGTTCTTCGTTCAGTTCGATCCTTTCGAGCTCCGGCCGAACACCCTGTTGTTCCGCTTTCCGCGAGATTGCCTTGGCGCCAACTCCGAGATGGATCGTCGGTTCGAGGTCGATTCCCTGCTTCTCGTAGGAGCGGCCATCGATCTTGAGATCGATGCCGCCAAGCGTCAGGTGATGGTTCAGCCGTTCGAACCATCCATCGCGCACGACGTTGAAATCGTCCGTCGAACCGGCCCAAAGTTCGTAGAGGATTTTGCCGGATTTCGTGCGAACCAGCTGGCCGTCCTCACCAATGACCGCTACCTTCTTGGCCCCGAACCCGTCCTCGGTTAGCGGCCGCAATGTGGTCATCAGGTGGATGTGCGGATTGCCGGGATTGTCGTGATAGACCCAGTCGGCGACCATGCCCTTCCCCAGGATATGTTTCTCCACGAAATCACGGACCAGGGCGATGTTCTGCTCGGATGTAAGCTCCCGCGGCAGTGCAATCGTCAGGTCGCGGGCCAGCTGCGCGTCGGAGCGTTTTTCGAAAGCCTCGACCTTGTTCCAGAAGGCCTCAGAGGCCCCGGCGACAGAACAGTCTGCAATCAACGCGCGGACCCATTTCGGGGCATCCGCCGGGAGTATGAATTCCTGATGCACCAGCCCTTGCTTGCGGGTGTAGTCGATGGTGCGGGCCTCGCGCTCGTATTCCATCTTCGCGCAGTGCTGGTAGGCCGCAGACAGCACCACGCTGCGGCCGTCGCCGCGGCTGACGATGCTGGCTGAGAAGTGGGCGATGGCCACGGCGGTAAAAGCTCCCGTTTGAACGTCGTTCGTCGGGAGCGGTGAGGCCACAGTGGGCCCCTGTTTGGCCCCCTACGCAAGGCGTCGCGTCAGCGACGTATAATTGCGCCCTTGGATCCGCTCTCGTCGAGCGGCGGGATCATCCTCCAAAGTGTCGGCTTTGCCGACGTGCAGATCTGCACATTCCTTCCGAAGTGCTTTTGAGGAAATCTTGCAGCGGAACAGACGCCGCAGGATTTCCAGGGAGATGCGACCGGAATGAAGAAACCATCATCGAAGATCAGGGAAGAAATTGCCAGATTGCAGGACCAGCTGAAACAGGCCGAAACACGCGAGGCCGAACGAATCGGCAGGATTGCGTTGAAGGCCGGTCTTGGTGAAATCGACATCGAGGAGTCACAGCTTCAGGCAGCCTTCGAGGAAGTCGCCAAACGGTTTCGTGGCGGCAAGGGCTCGGCGACCGGAAAGAGACAAGCCGGAGAGAGCCGGACCGGTACCGAGCCGTCCGCGGCGCTCGCGTCTGGCGCGGATGAAGGCGGGTCTGGCGAGGCTTGAACGGATGGCAAAGTCGATGACGTCAAACGCACGCAAGAAGGACACCCGCGAAAAAATCGAGCTCGGCGGGCTGATCGTCAAGGCAGGACTGCGTTACGAAAAGCGGGCGCTGTTGCTCGGGCTGTTGGTCGACGGCGGCCGCCGGCTCAAGGGCGACGAAGAAGAGCGGTCACGCTTGACCGCCATCGGCGCGGAGGCGTTCGGCCATGACGATGAATAGGCTTTTGCTGTTGATCCTGCCGGCAATCATAATGCTCGCGGCGATGTTCGCGACATCCGGGATGGAGCAGCGACTGGCGGCATTCGGAACGTCCCCGCAGGCGAAGCTGATGCTGGGACGCGCCGGGCTCGCGCTCCCCTACATCGCTGCGGTGGCGATCGGCATAATTGGCCTCTTCGCCGCGAACGGATCGGCCAACATCAAGGCCGCCGGTCTGAGCGTGCTGGCCGGAAGCGGCGTGGTCATTACCATCGCAACACTGCGCGAAGTAATCCGCCTGAATAGCATCGCAAGCAGCGTGCCGGCCGAACAATCGGTTCTGGCCTATGCTGATCCGGTGACGATGATCGGCGCAAGCATTGCCTTCATCAGCGGAATGTTCGCGCTGCGTGTCGCGATCAAGGGCAATGCCGCGTTCGCAACAACAGCGCCCAAACGGATCGGCGGCAAGCGGGCTGTGCATGGCGAGGCCGACTGGATGAAGATCCAGGAGGCGGCAAAACTGTTTCCCGAACGAGGCGGCATCATCATCGGCGAGCGCTATCGGGTTGATCGCGACAGTGTTGCCGCCATGCCGTTTCGCGCTGACGATCGACAAAGCTGGGGCGCTGGCGGCAAGTCGCCGCTGCTCTGCTTCGACGGTTCCTTCGGATCGTCGCATGGCATCGTCTTCGCCGGCTCCGGCGGTTTCAAGACGACATCGGTGACGATCCCGACCGCGCTCAAATGGGGCGGCGGGCTTGTCGTTCTGGACCCGTCAAGCGAGGTCGCGCCGATGGTCTGCGAGCACAGGCGTCAGGCCGGCCGCAAGGTGATCGTGCTCGATCCGACAGCCGGCGGTGTCGGCTTCAATGCCCTCGACTGGATCGGCCGTCATGGCAATACCAAGGAAGAGGATATCGTCGCCGTCGCCACATGGATCATGACCGACAATCCCCGAACGGCATCCGCCCGCGACGACTTCTTCCGCGCTTCCGCCATGCAGCTGCTGACCGCCCTGATCGCCGACGTGTGCCTGTCAGGGCACACGGAAACGGAAGACCAGACGCTGCGCCGCGTCCGCGCCAACCTGTCCGAACCGGAACCCAAGCTGCGCGCGCGTCTGACGAAGATCTACGAAGGGTCTGAATCCGACTTCGTGAAGGAGAATGTGTCAGTGTTCGTCAACATGACGCCGGAGACGTTTTCCGGTGTTTATGCCAATGCGGTGAAGGAAACCCATTGGCTGTCCTATCCCAACTATGCCGGACTTGTATCGGGCGACAGCTTTTCGACCGACGATCTCGCCGACGGCGGAACGGACATCTTCATCGCGCTCGACCTGAAGGTGCTGGAAGCCCATCCCGGCCTCGCGCGTGTCGTCATCGGCTCGCTGCTCAACGCGATCTATAACCGCAACGGCAATGTAAAGGGTCGCACCCTCTTCCTGCTCGACGAGGTAGCGCGTCTCGGCTACCTGCGCATCCTCGAAACCGCTCGCGACGCAGGCCGCAAATACGGCATCATGCTGACGATGATCTTCCAGTCGCTCGGCCAGATGCGTGAGGCCTATGGCGGGCGTGATGCGACCAGCAAATGGTTCGAATCCGCATCGTGGATTTCGTTTGCGGCAATTAACGATCCCGATACCGCCGACTATATCTCGAAGCGCTGTGGAGACACCACCGTCGAGGTCGACCAGACCAACCGTTCAACCGGAATGAAGGGATCTTCGCGATCGAGATCGAAGCAGCTCAGTCGCCGGCCGCTGATCCTGCCGCATGAAGTTCTGCACATGCGCAGCGACGAGCAGATCGTCTTCACCTCGGGCAATCCGCCGCTCCGGTGCGGCCGGGCCATCTGGTTCCGCCGTGATGACATGAAAGCCTGTGTCGGCGAGAACAGGTTCCATCGAACTGGAACCGGAACCGATACGCACACTGAACATGCGCCGCCATGGCAGAAGGAAGGGACGCGCCCATGAGGCATTGGAGAACAACCTGGTACTCGCTGATCGGCCCGCTGATGATCTGGGTCGCGTTCATTATCGTCACGCCGTTTTTCGGTGTGGCAGCTATCGCCTCTCTTGGCGTGCTCCCGCTGCTTGGGGAAACGGCCCTGAAAGCAATCGGCATGTTCTGTGTCCTGATCCTTGCGCCGCTCGCAGCCCTTGCCGAGATCGCGCCGCCTATCGTGACGAGAGAAGAGGTGCGGTGGCGCAATCGCAACAGCGAGACGCTCTTCGAAGGTGCCGAGATATGGGAAGACATTGCGTTTCTGCCGCCCATCCTGAACCGAATTCGTTCAACGAAGGGCAAGCGTCGGCAGCAGGCGGACGAACGCGACACTGCGGCGAATGCTAGAACGGTCAGCACGTGATGCATCGGTCGATGTGGGTTGCGGTGCTCGTGGTTGGCGGTGTGTTGTGCTTCGAGCGCACCGGCGGGCTGGATCGGACGGTCGCGCTCACCTCTGCTCCTGCAGAGGACACGCTTTCAGCGTCGTTCTCGATCTGTGGTGAAGACCGCCGCATGAACTGCGTCGTCGACGGCGACACCTTCTGGTTCAAGGGAGAGAAAATCCGGATCGCCGATATCGACACACCTGAACTCAGCCCGCCCCGTTGCACGGCAGAACGGGTCAAGGGCGAGGCGGCCAAAGCACGTATTCTGGTTCTCCTAAACGTTGGCCCATTCTCGATGAGCACGGGATTGCGCGACGAAGACAGGTATGGTCGCAAGCTCAGGACTGTCAGCCGTAAAGGGCAATCGTTTGGCGAGATTCTCGTGGGAGAAGGCCTTGCGCGTCGATGGGACGGAGCGCGTCGAAGCTGGTGCGATAGCTGACCGCAAACCAGGCCGTTCCAATGTTATCATCCGCCGGCATCGCCGGCCATGAGAGATGGATCGTAACCGGGATCGGCCGAAACCGCATGGCGGGTTCGGTGCGCTTGCGCATAGAGCCATGCGTTGAAGCCGCCTCGCCCAGTTCCCTCTCTGAAATCATCACGGCGATGAATCGGTGACACCGGATCGATTCAGATAACTCGTTGGACGCGGCTTGCCGAGATAGCGACAATGAGGGCATGGAAGACAAGGAGACATGCCCGGTTCATCTTCACCGCATCGAGACGGCGCAGAACATGCGGCGCTTCTACATTCTGGCGATCCAGCCGACACTGTTCGGCGGGGCTTCGGTCATCCGCAACTGGGGCCGGATCGGATCGGGCGGCCAGACGATGATGCAGACCTTCGATCATCCGGATGATGCGAACACAGCACTCTCCTGTCTCGAACGAACGAAGAGGCGACGTGGCTATCGGGACGCGGGCAACACCGAATAGCCGGTTTCAATCGACCGCATTGCTGCATTTCCTGTGGCTTACGCGCTCCTTCCGGGGATTCCTGCCTTTCTGCCCCTTTCTTCGCCACATCTTCATTGCCAAAGCTGAGGGACCGAAACAACATGAGGAATGTCCCCATATGACCACGACCAACGAAATCGCCGACAAGATCGCAGCCGAACAGAGCCTGACCAAGGCGCAGGCCAAGACGATCGTCGAGAGCGTCTTCAAGCAGATCACCGACGCGGCGCTTGCTGGCGCAGAAACGTCGATCCCATCATTTGGAAAGTTCAAGCTGAAGGACACTCCGGAGCGCGAGGGACGCAATCCGGCGACGGGTGCTACGATCAAGATCGCGGCATCGAAGAAGCTGACCTTTACGCCCGGCAAAGCGGTCAAGGACGCACTGAACGGCTGAAGCGACCACGCCGCCGGAAACGGCAGCATGATGGAAGCCTCCTAGAAAGGAGGCTCCGCGCTGATGCGTCCGTCCTGTTCGGCCTCGATCGTTGCAAGCTCCGCCTGTACCATCTCCAGCTCCGCCGCAATCCGGCGGCGCTCGGCCGGATCGCAGGCATTCCTGAATTCGGCCCGAAGCTCTTCGCGCTGAATTTCGAGAGAAATCGTCATCGTCGTCTCCTTGACGTTTGTGAAAGACGACGCCGCGCGTCATGGCGGAGCGGAGGGGTCCAGCATCGCGGGACGCGACCGCCGGAGGCGGCGAGGGGAGGAACCGATTTGCGGGAGCCGCCATAGGCGGAAGGAGCAAATTGGAGGCGCCGCTCGTGCTGGACGCCTTCGTTTCGCCATGGCACCCTTGGACGAACTGAGCAGCCCACAACTCCTCGTATGGCACCGGAAAAGCCGGAAGCAGGCTCGATGCCTGCGCCCGGCTCTCCCTCGCGACACGAAAAGAGCCCCGCCTTTCGGCGGAGCTCGTTGCGGTGATCAGGCCTCCCGCTTCGGGCGATTCCAGATGAGGGCGTATTCGCCTTCCTTCTCGCCCGGCCAAAGGGCTGCTGTGATCGGGGCATTGAAGCTGGGGTCGTCGAGCTTGACGGAGATGAAGGGCTCGCCATCGTTGGAGACCTTGTTCCAACCCGCGCCGACCTCGACGCCGTTGCCGGCGGTGATGCGGAAGTCCGGAGCGTCGCGCGAGACGCGCTCGATGGGGTTCAGGCGGGCCTTCATGCTGACTGTGAGCGTGCGCACGTTGCCGATGATGGAGTTGTTGCCGTTGGTGTTGAATTCGCCGATGACTGCCATTGTCGTGCTCCTTTTCCGGTTAGCTCGGGCCGCGCCCATCGCGTTCTCGATGACGGTGTTAAGGCCGACGGCGATCGACGCCGCACCGCTGGCGGCCGGAACGAAGTGGAGGACGGCCGGGAGCGGCTTTCTTGGCCCGCGAGGAATGCAAACCTGTTTGCAGGGGAAGAAAGTCGCGTATGGCCGTTGCGGCCAAGGCGATCGAGACGAAGGCGTCCTTCGGTCACACCAGATCCATCGAGGTCTGCGTGGGTGTGGCCAGCCAGAACCGGATTGCGCACGACATGCCGAGAAACCAATTGTTGAACTCACTACCAGCACGCCGCTGGCACAATCGTTTTCGGCACCCTGCTCACACCACGTCACGGCTGCGGACCTGCCGTTCCTTCGACGCCATCGCCGATGGGTGCGTCTGAACTACCTGTGGTTCGACAGTCGAGCGATGCCGAGACGGCTCTGACTCGACGTCATGAACATCGCATTGCTCCACGCGTCGAATAGATAAGGAGGTGTCGAACCGGCTGTCGCTGTACGAACTCGGCCTGCACATGCTTCAGCACATGGCGTTGACCCGCAAAAGGCACCATCCCCAAGGCCGTTTCGAACGGCACCCATCGAAATTCGCTATGTTCGTGATTGATGACAACAGTTGCCCCAGCATCCACGAAACCAACGAAGACCGGCAGCATGCTGATTGCGTCGCGATCCGCCTCATAGAACTGCTCACATATGTCTGCCGAATAGAGCTGACCACAAGTCAGGCCGGTTTCTTCACGAACTTCGCGCAGCGCTGCTTCCCATGCTTTCTCCCCCTCTTCAATTCCACCGGCAATCTGGCACCACTCGCCGATCAGCGTGCGATTCCGGCGTAAAAGCAGTACCTCGGGTCCAGCGGCGACGCTGCGAAGAAGTACGACGGATACGGCAAAACATCGGATCGGAATTTCAGCCATCTGCTGCGCTTCCCTTCACTTACATAGTTTCCGGCAGACCTAAGCGGCATCAATCCATCAGGGGTAAACATTCGCATTTCGATGGTCTATAGCAGTTTGCAACTTCCAGTCATTTGTCTCCCGGAATAACAATGATCCTTTTTCATCATACTTCTGTTTCCCTTGCCGAGGGAATTTTGGCATCTCAGCTCAACCAGGGTCACGTCACCAGGCGGTCCGGAGAGCCATTGCGCGACGTCGTATGGCTGACGACCGATGAAAGCCACGAGGGGCACGGACTGACGACGGGAGAACAACTCGATCCAGTGCACCGTTCTTATGTTGAAAAAGTCGAGCAAACGAAGCTTCGCCAGGGGCGTGTGTGGACGGCCGATAAGACGCGCATCAGAATTAAGGTCAAAATTCCGACGCGGGACCGCAAGCTTTTCAACTATTCTGCCTGGTCCCGGAAAAACGACGGTCCGAGGTTCGCGAAGTTCATGGGCCTTTCCTGCGTCGAGTCCGTGGCGGGTCTGAACGCTTCGGAGCTGGAAAGAGTGATGTTGATGACAGCGACGAAAGAAGAGACCTGGTATCTCTCGTTCCGGCCCATCGATCCTAAGGAATTTGAAGAAGTATTATACCGGACGGAGGACGGCTACATCCCGTATGACTTCGAACTTCACGGCCGCCACGAGCTTGAGAACGTGGGAATTTATACGGCAGGGAAAGCGGCCTTGGAGGAATTGCGCGAGGTTGTCGCGTCGCGACACGGGTATGACCGTGCAAGTGCTGTCGTAACCTGTGCTGATCTCGCGATGCCGGCAAACGTTGTCGTTCGTGGCGGAGGAATCAACGTGGCTTTCAACCTCGACACCCTCCGGCGACTTGAAGGTAGCGCCGGCCCGTACGAGGAGGAGATTGTAGCCTGGATTGAACGGCATCGTTTGGATCTCAACGAGGCCTGGCAGAAAAGCCGGACGCAGCTCATCAGCTACTCGTAAAATTCGGCGATTTTTGCCGCTTCGATTAACCTTCTCTGTCCAAACTCCATCATGGTGAGCAGTTGCGCCATCCCTCAATCGCCACGGTCGTCACTCCGCAGTCAAAGTCGGTCAACCAGTCCGACGCCTTCCTTGCCAGCAAACACAATCAGCTCAATCTGTTCAACTCGATCGATCATCTGGTTACGGATGAGAAGAAACTCAGCGACAGTGAACGGGGCGCAATCGAACACCATATCGTAAATATTCGCGCGGCTATCGCCCGATCGCTGTGGTCAAAGGAAATTTATGTCGGTACGTCTCTCTTGGATGAGCATGTTCTCGCATGCGCTAAGCAAGGTGGGGGTGGCGTTCCCGGAAAAATGCTGAGTGATCTCGCTTCGGCCGGAGTCGAGCGTCCCGGGTTCGTCCTTTATCCGCTAACCAGCTTCGGCATGAAGATGGAGATGCTGCCTTGGAGGAATTCGGGACTGAAAAGCCACATCCTGTTTCGTGCGGCCGGGTTTGCCGTCAGCGCCCAGACCAATTCAGTCGCGCGGGCACATGACCGCCTGATCGAAATGGCACGCGGGTTGGGCATACGGCAACGTATAGAGCGAGGCGACATCGAACATTTCTCGCATGCTGCGCAATGGCTTAAAACCAACCCGTTGCTGCTCGTCAAGCTGACATCGCACACGGGAGACATGTATGAAAACCAGTTTGTCTACACTCTCAAGATCCGGTCGGCTGCGTCCGCGCTCCTGATGCTTCACGCGCTGTCGGTCGAGCGGGACGGCTCGATCGACAAATTCAGCTCGTCCGCTCACGTCAACAACTGGGAAACACTCGACATCCGCCACTATCTGATCGGGGAAGGTCGACGCTCTGGAAAGATTGCCACCCGGCGCGTCCCCATGAACGTGTCGGCGCTGGATCTCGCGAGACTGTCGGATGTCGCCGCCGTAGTCTCGACAGAGGCGATGGAGACGAACACGATGAAGCGTTTCGAAAGACAAATCGTGGCTGCGCTCAAGACTGTCGAGCAGGGATATTTCCGGCACGTCCATCTCACGGCCGGCTCAAAGATGGAGGCGAGGTTCTACAAGCGCATCGTCACCGCGCTCGACTGGTTCCGACAGTCATTCGGTTCACATGCCAACGAGTCGGAGGCGATTGTCGCTCTTGCGGTGGCGTTCGAAACGTTGCTCACCGACCACTATCAGCCAGGCGTGGCGGAACGCATCAAGCGCCGGGCTGGAATTTGCATGAAAGGCGTTCCCCGCGTTTCCTCCTATCAGCAAAGTATCATTGAACTCTACCACGCCCGCGGCAGCATCGTTCACACGGGGGAACTTGGCCAAGCCGCGAACGTAGAACGTGCTCAGGCAGCGTTTGCGCGATGCTTCTGCAGTCTCGTCTCTCGCCTCCCAAGCGGTCGGCTACCGAACAGCGATCCTGTTCGCAACCTGCTCGGCGACACCGGATGAATCGAGAGTACGCATTAGGAGGACTGGTCTTTTCGTGCTCTATGATGCTTGCTATATTAAGGTGAAAAATTGGAGCAGACATGGCAAAAGTCGTCGTGAAAAAGCTTAATGGCCCTAAGTCCGGAGTGCGTGGCAAAGCGGTTACGGAGAAACGGGTTCGGGATTCGAGCAGCGGGCAGTTCGTCACTGTGCGGACGATCGACGCAAAGAGCCAAACTTTCGGGCAAGATCTTACCTATGTCTTCAGCAGGAATGTCGCCAAGGCCCGCCGTGATAATAAGGCCGTGACTGGCGTTGTCGATCGTGCGCCTGAAAAAGCTTGAGCAGCCCGTCTTTCTGATTGTTGCTGGCCCGAACGGATCCGGTAAGAGCAGCGTCTACGCAAATGCGGATCTCGAGTTGGAAGGGCGCTCCGTATGGATCGTCAACCCCGATCTTCTCGCCGGCCGGATCAGTGAGGTAGAAAACAAACCACTTCCGGAAGCCAACTTGGTTGCTGTTCAGCGCATTGAGGCCTGGATTCAGTCATCGATATCCGTTCATAAGACGATCGGGGTAGAGACCGTTTTATCGACGGATAAGTACCGCCGTCTGGTTGAGGCGGCTGAAGCCGTGGGATTTGCCATCTGGCTTTTCTACACCGTTTTGGACAGCCCGGAGCGGTCGATCGAACGTATCAAACTTCGCGTTGCGAAGGGTGGACACGACGTTCCGGCTGATAAAGTGCGTGCCCGTTACGCAAGATCGCTCGATCAACTTCCGTGGTTTCTCGAACGAGCTGACAGAGCCTGGATTTGGGACAATAGCGGTGCGACGCCCAAGCTGATCGGCGAAAAACAGGATGGTGTGATCGGCCTTGATGAGAATGCTCTCGCCGTCGTCGCTTCAGCTGTGAAATCCATCGCGACCGAGTGATGAAATGGGCTCGATGCCCACCTCCGGCTTCACCATGTGAGAAAAAGACGAAAAAGAGCCCCGCCTTGTCGAGCGGAGCTCCTCTGGGTGATCAGGCCTCCCGCTTCGGGCGGTTCCAGATGAGGGCGTAGTCGCCTTCCTTCTCGCCCGGCCAAAGGGCTGCGGTGATCGGGGCATTGAAGCTCGGGTCGTCGAGCTTGACGGAGATGAAGGGCTCGCCGTCGTTGGAGACCTTGTTCCAACCCGCGCCGACCTCAACGCCGTTGCCGCCGGTGATGCGGAAGTCCGGAGCGTCGCGCGAGACGCGCTCGATGGGGTTCAGGCGGGCCTTCATGCTGACGGTGAGCGTGCGCACGTTGCCGATGATGGAGTTGTTGCCGTTGGTGGTGAATTCGCCGATGACTGCCATTGTCGTGTTCCTTTTCCGGTTTGCTCGGGCCGCGCCCATCGCGTCCTCGATGACGGTGTTAAGACCGACGGCGATCGACGCCGCACCGCTGGCGGCCGGAACGAAGTGGAGGACGGCCGGGAGCGGCTTTCTTGGCCCGCGAGGAATGCGAACCTGTTCGCAGGGGAAGAAAGTTGCGTATGGCCGTTGCGGCCAAGGCGGTCGAGACGAAGGCGTCCTTCGGTCACACCAGATCGATCGAGGTCTGCGTGGGTGTGGCTGTCCGAACCGGATCGACCACGACCTACCGCGAGACCAATCGTTGAACTCACCACCAGCACGCCCCTGGCTCAATCGTTTTCGGCACCATTCTCACACCACGTCACGGCTGCGGACCTGCAGTTCCCTTCGACGCCATCGCCGATGGGTGAGTCTGCATTACCGACCGTTCGACAGCAGAGCCATCTTCGACTGGATGGTGTCTCCTCCCAACCGGCAAGGGCCTCGGCTATGCTGCAATCCCCCTTGCCCTCCGCGCCCCACACCGCAACGGCTGGTCGGCATGGAACGTGTCCCCCGCTTCAGGAACTGACTGGGCCGGCGTCTTTCACGGCAGAGTTCCACCATATGGCGGTGCCTCTTCCGCTCCAAATGGAGCGGTCATCCGTTACCGCAGCGCCAGAAGGCTGCCCTAGACGCCACAGATGCCTTCGCATTAGATGGGCCAGAGATCGAGTTGGCCATGATCGGCGGCCGTCGACAGGTCGGCTTCGTCAAGAGGAACACATGAGCGATGAAGATAGACTTCGCCACGGATGCGTCGAATGCCGGTCCGCAGCGCTCGATCGACTATCACCGCCTCTGCCCAGGCTTCCGGATCATGATCACGCATGTGGCGCCAGCGTCCGTTATCGTGAAACGGGCATCCGATGCAGGCCGATTTCGGGGGCGTCGGATAATCATGACGGCGCAACCAGGCCAGGCAATCGCGCCTGCTCATGCGCTGTTCGATCAACGGCCAACGATTGATCTGCCAGTCCTCGAACGAGGGTTTGATCCGGCTGGCCTCGTCTGTCGAAATGCCAATCCACTGCTCCGCGACCGCATGATCCGGTGATCGCTTGCGCGTGAGGCCCAACAATTCCCGGACCTTCCTCCGGATCGGCACGATCTTGTAATCCGCAGTGCAGGCCCTGCGCATCATGCCGATCGATACGGTCTCGCGCGATGTCGCGCGGGAACCGATCTGGACGAGTTCGCCGTCATCGTCCTCATCGAGAACCGGTCGTGCGCTCCCGGCTGGCGTCACGGTTTTCGCAAAAGCCGGAATCGAAGCCCACCGTTTGCCGGCGGCGGCGTCCATGAGATTGTCGAGAATATTGCCGCCCGACACGACATGGACCGGGAACGGAAGGACATTCGGCGACATCAACCATTCGAGATGATCGTAGACGGCTTTCGGCTCCCAACCGGTATCGGCGAAGATCGCGCAATCGGGTATCGGCCCGATCTCACCATGCGCTGCCATCAGCGCCATGGTGGTGGACTGGACGCCGGCGCCGAGCGAAAGCGCCCGCAGCCGGATCGGGGAGGACGCGCCGTCCCCGGTAAAGTTCGGAACCAGTAGCATCAGGCCGCCTCCTGTCCGGAAGCCGGCTGCGGCTGAAGGTCGTGCAGATAGGCGACAGCGCGCTGCGCATGCGCCGCCGCATTGAAGATCGCCCGCTTGTCGGATCCGAGGATTTCGGCCCAACTCTGGATATAGGCGGCATGATCCGGCCGAGGCTCCAGCTCCGGCACGATACCCAGATCGGCGCAGATCATCGCTGCCCCAAGCTCCACCAGCATCTCTTCGAACGCCCTCTCGCGGCGATCCTTGTGGTAGCGGCTCAGGTCCCTGTTCAGTCGGGCGGGACCGCCCGCCCAATGCAAGGTTTCGTGCGCTCTCGTCGCAACGAAAGAGGCCATGTCCCGGAATTGTTCGGGCCGCGGCAGCTGGATGTGGTCGGAGGCAGGAGAATAATAGGCCTTGTCGCCGCCGTATCGGACGACAGCGCCCGTGTTATCGAAGAAGCGATCGGCATGCTCGATACGCTCGAGCGGTTTCGCGATCGGTTCGGGGCGACTGTAATAATGATCTGCAAGGCCATCGATTTGATCACAATTGAAAACTGTATAGGCCTTCAGGAAGGGAATATCGCGCTCGACCTCTCCGCCGCCCGCATCGGGTTCGGTTTTGGTGAAGCGGCTGGCATAGACGACGGTCGCGCCGCTCTCGCCCTTGCGCACGTGAGCGCCGAGTTCGTTTGCCTGGCGCAGCGTCATCCATGTTGACGACATGAAACCACTGGCGACGCTCTCCGACCACAGAAGGAGAACATTGAGGCCGGTGTAAGCTTGTCCGTTGTGACGAAGCGGCCGGCTCACCCGGCCCGATAGATTGGCCGCGCTCCACGGCCGCACCCATGGGCGCACGCCCTTTTCCAGATCGGCGACGATCCTGTCGGTGATGCGTGCATAAATGTCGGTCCGCGTGTTTGCTGTTTTCCTGCTCATTTCCAAACCTCCGTTTCAGGAGGCCGCGCCCATCGCGGCCCCGTCGCGGAGGGCCGAAAGCAGGAGCGATCGGGGAAGGCGCACCGGAACGGCCGGAACGCCAGTGGAGGACGGCGCAGCCGTTGCGGCTTGCCGCCGGATCCTGCAGGACCGACGAACGGGACGGGGCAGGGATGTCGCCCCGCGTCTCTTCGTCTTTCCTCTGTTTCCCCATTGAGCTTTACTCCAACGGCGACACAAAAAATGGCCGCCTCGGAGTGAGGCGGCCTCGTCCCGACGAAGGCGGAGCTGGATGCTCCGCCGGAGACGTCTCAGCCAAGAGCGTCCATCTGTGCTGCGGCCGCCTTGCGGTCGAGCGCCTGGCCGGGGTTGTCGACCGGCCGATCGAATGGCTTCCACGCTTCGCCGACAATCTGTTCGTAGGCTGCGACGGCGCCTTCAGCTGCCAGGCGGAGCGCGTGGGCCTGAATACCCATGTCGGCTGCGAACTCGCGCTTGCGCTGGGCGGCGCTGTCGTAACCGACCGGGCCATCGAGATCCTCGTCGCGAGCGTCCGACGCACCCTTGGCGGTCGCATCGCGTGCTTCGGTGACGGCCTTGCTGTAGAACTGGCCAGCGCCATGGGCCGATCCGACATAGGCGCCGACGATGCGCTGGAGATGGATCTGCATCGCCCGTTCGCCGAGGCCGTCGGAGAGGCCAGTCGCGGTTTCGACGATAAGGCGCTCGTGCATGTCGCGGATGCCGTCGCTGTCGAGGATGGCCGTTCCGAAGCTTTCGACGATCCGGAGCGCCTGCGCTTCGTCGGGGCATGTCAGGCGGACCATTTCGATCGTGGCGCCCTTGCGGAGCTGCACGACACGGGCGGCAGGGCGAGAAGCTTGACGGGAAGAGGTTGCGGGCTTTGCCATGATGGTTTCCTTTTCGGTTTGCCCGAAGCGTTCGGCCCCTTGGCCGTTCTGTCCTTCGGTGCGGTCGAAAAGAACCGGCGCAAGCCGGGCGGTTCAGGGTCCGGGCAGGCCTGATCGAGCGAAGCAGGTGGGCGGGCAAGCGGAACCCACGGTTCTGCGAAGCCCGCGTGCCTGTTTTGTCGAGAGCGGCATGACCGGCCGCCCCGCGGCGCGACAGCGGCCTTGAACCGGACGGGCGCTGGTTCAGACCGCCACGAAACCGAAGGACAGAACGGCCAAGGGGCTGATCCCGGATGCCGAAGCCGGAAAGGAGGTCATTCAAAATGCGCGCCAGGCCCGCACCTGCAAACTGGTCCTTCCCTGCTGACGCCACGGCTAACTCCGCGTTGCCAGAATGGATCGCCGATATGCCGAAGTGCCTGTCAGAACACCCTGATTTGCTTGCGCCGCCTTTCCACGATAGACGCGCATCTGGCGTTACGACCGACCAACAGTATTCGCGAAAGGAACACCGCAGATGAGCGATCATAGCGGCGACGATTATGTCTATGACGAAGCAACCGGCGAATGGCGTCCGGCATCCGAGATTTCCGCCGAAAAAGCAAAAGCCGCAGAAGTGCGCGACGCCTCCGGCAACGTGTTGGCCGATGGCGACTCCGTCGTGCTGATCAAGGACCTGAAGGTCAAAGGCGCCGGCCAGACCTTGAAGCAGGGCACGGTCATCCGCTCGATCCGGCTGACAGACGAGCCGGAAGAGATTGACTGCCGGCATGACGCAATCAAAGGCCTGGTCCTGCGCACCGAGTTCGTGCGCAAGCGTTGATCAGGGCTGTGCCGATTGCTCAAGGTTTCGGCAGCCGATAGCGGTCCAGCCAGGTCGGGCCGTGCGTGTTGCGCAGCTTGCGAAGAATCTGGCCGTCATGGCAGCGCCCTTCGCCCATCGAGACGGTGTTGAGGATGCGCTTCCATGATCGGCCGTGCCTCGCTGCGTAATGCTGAAGCGCCTTTACCTCCTGATCCGTGAGGGACGGAAGCGGTTCATGGCATCGTCTCCTGCAATGCCGCAATCGCGGACTGCTGACGCATAAGCTTGCGCGTCAGAGCATCGATCTCTGGCTGGCGCTGCGCGGTGATCGCCGCAAGATTGGAGCGGTAGCGGGTGAGGAAGGCTTCGGGTTCAGGAGGCCTGCCGCGGCGATATCCGTATTTGCGCCGTCCAAGCGATGGGATCAGCGCGGTCATCCTGCGAATGATCTGGCGCTCGATCAGGTCGAGCTGATGCCGCGTCTGCCGGCACGCTTCTTCCATGCGCCGCATTTCCGCCTGTCGATCGATGGACCGGTTCATGCCGCCGTCCTCCCCTTCCATGAGGCAAAGCTTGATGGGCCGTCGTAGGCTGCATGGCGCGCTTCATCGATGACGTAGCCGAAACGGCCTGCTTCGTATTCGGGTGACGGCACGAGAAATCGCCGTTCCTCGCCGCCATGATCGCGCCTGCCTGCTCGCGTGGCGATCACCTCGGTCATGCCTGGATGATGATCCGATCGAAGTGCCGAAATCACAATCCAGTCGCTGGCGTGCTCCAGCTTGAACGCGCGGCGATCCTTCACATGAGATTCGCCGTGAGCAAGCACAGTCGCGAAAATCGCCTCCCACGCATCGGGCTCCCAGTCCTTTAGCGTCTCGCTGGCGCAACGCTGCTCGAAGCTGGTGAACAGTTCAGGGAAGGTGAGCGCCACGGCAGCCCAGGCGCAATCCTCCTCGTAGAACCCGTCGTCCGCCCGGAGCAGCGGATGGACAATGCGGTTTCGGTCGGCCGAGAGCCTGAAGCCGCCGTGGCTTGCAGTGGAGTGGAATTCGATCCCCTCGGCATAGGTTGTCGAGTGCTGGGCCGAACCCCATGGCGTATGCACATGGGGGGCGGTATTCCGACGTCCGAGCGCCTGTATTTCGCGCTGATGTTCGGCCTGTTCAAGGACGTGTGCACTAAACGCCGCCTCATCGGCGAGTTCGCCGCAATGGCCGTAGAAGTCTCCCCGTCGCCACTCGGGAAGCGGACGCCCAATCTTCCAGCCGGTGGCCAGATAATGCCGTCCGGCATGACCTGGCAGCATGGCAAAGGCGTGATCGCCGACGCGGGCGACGGGGAACCCTTCGCAGGACAGACCAAAGGAAACCCCCGGAAATCCGGGGGTGCAGTCGGGCGTGTTCGTGTTGGGAAGATCGATCATGCGGCAGCCCTCCCTTCCACGACATCGGCGGCTATCTCATCCGCCGTGACGTCCTCGAGGACGGCGGACGGATAGCCATGGGTGGTCAGCCATTCCTCGGCAGCCTTCCGGCTCGTCGCGAGATGGACGAGGTCGGCGCTGTCGCCAGGGCGGTCGAAGACACGGCAACTGCCGACCGCCGGACGTTCGACGATGGTGAACATCAGGCTGGTTTCCAGCGAAAATGTGCGGTGGACGCGGATCGCAATAACACCGCCGCTGCCATAGTCGCCTTCGTGGAGCGTGAAGCTGGGCGGCAGGTTGATGTTGCCGGCGCCGCGCTCGTCCTGCTTGCGTATCAGCCGGCCTCTGCTGTTGTTGGTCTTCCACGCGGAGAGCTTTTTGCGATGGCGCTCCGGCGGGCGCGGCTGGCCGTTGGACCAGGCCAGAACGGTGCCGATCGGCGCCAGGAATGCGAGATGTGCGGACATGTTGATCTCCTTGATCTTTAGGGCTGGAAACGAAGCCGCCGCCGGTGGAAATCACCGGCGGCGGACAATCGTTCGGAAGGGGAAGGAGGGACGCGGCTACTCCGCGGCGATCCCGTAAGCATCCTGCTCTTCGTCAGGATCGACGGCTTCGGGAGTGTCGTCGGCGATGTCTGGAAGATCGGCCTCGTCTTCGGGGGCGGCGAGGCCTTCTTCTCCATCAAGGGCGGACTCATCGACGTCTGCTTCTTCCGCGCTGTCGTCATCGAGAACCTCGCCACTCCTGATGAGATCCACGATGTCCTGCGGATCGGGCGCGAAGAGTGCGGTCGTGTGAACGAAGCGCTCTTGCCTGAAATGATCAACGAGAGCCGCACGAGTCTCCCGCACCTTCTGGCGCGGAAGCACGTTCGCCTTCTTCGCCGCTGCTTCCATCGCCTGACGAGACAGGCACAGTAGAAAGTCCTCCGAGCCCATGTTCGGCAGGAAGTTGTCGGCGCCGATCGCGTGACCTGCGATCCTGGAGATCACGCCACCGTTGGACATACCCCGCCGGCACGACAGCACATCGATCAGCATCGAACGCGCGGCCACGCGCAGTGTCTCCACGTCGAAGGCGAGCCTGCCGTCTTCGCCGATCAGCCGGGCGGCGTGGCGCTTGAAGCGCTTCGACCCGAACACGGTATCGGTCGCGCCGGAATCCACGCGGACGTTCAGGCCGGCGAACGCAAGCACGAGCAGGGCCATCAGCATGTCGTCCTCGATCGGGGCGCGTCCAAGCGCCTCATGCAGGGCGTCGGTGCGGAAGTCGCCGATCATGTCCTGCCCCTTCTGGGTCACATCGGGGCGCGGCTTCGGCGCGTCGACGATTGCATCATCGGCTTCGGCCAGACCGCCCGTCTTGGACGAACCGCCCTTCTTCGTTTTCTTATCCTCCGGCATCCGGTACGCGACTGACTGCACCTTGCCGTCACGGTCGAGATACATCCCTACGTGATCGGACTTGGACGGCTTGCCGTAAACGCGCTCCGCTTTCTTCGGCAGTTCCGGCTGGCCCCAGTTGTTGACCTCGATGATCGACCCCTTCTTCGGAAGGTTGTTCGTCATCCATTCCTGCTGGGCGCCGAGAAACGCTTCCACGTTGGTGGTGTAGCGGCTGTCCTGGTCGGCCGGAGCGAACAGATCCTCGACCCATTCGATGCCGTAGGCCTGAGCGAGGTCATCGCCAAAGCTCGCATCCTTGGCGAACATGCGGGTCTTGGAGAGTGCTCGAGAGATGTTGTACCAGTCGGCCCGCTCGGACTTCTTCGGCTTGTGAGCTTTCCAGACTTGCCTCTGCTCGTCGAGCGAGGCTGCGGCGATGGTCCGGAGCTGCTGCTCGTTCGGCATGTCGCCGAGCGCCATATGGTCGAGCATGGCAGGCAGCACGTTGGCCAGGAGCCTGAGCTTCCTGATCTGGCGGACCGGCAGTGCGAGAGCCACGCCGATCGCTTCCTCGGTCCAGCCGAGCGCAACCAGGCGTTCGATGCCGCGCCATTGGTCGACGGGGTTGAGCGGCTCGCGGGCGATGTTTTCCACCATCGAGCGCATCGCGCCATTGTCGTTGGCCGCTGCGACGACGAGGACGGTGATTTCCTCCAGTCCCGCTGCGATCGCTTGCTTCACGCGGCGGTGTCCGGCCTGGATGATGTAGCCATTGCCACCGTCGACTTCCGGCGAGATGACCGGCGGCTGGATGATGCCGACCGCTTTCACCGTCGCAAGCAACAGCGCGTCGGATTGTGGCGAGGATTTCGAGCGACGCGTGTCATCGGGATTGTCCTTCAGCGCACGGGGATCAAGTTTAAGGATTTGCATGAGATTGGCTCCTTCCGGGATTGATGGACCGGCGCCTTGCCAGCCCTTTTCAGTCTTCAGTTCTTTCCAAAGACACTTCCCGGACCGCGGAGCGGACGGGCCGGTGCAACTGCGGCCGAGCATCCCTGCCCGGCTGGCCAAGCAGGGCTTACAGCCCTGCGCAGGACGACGGGCCGGGATCGCGAGTGGCGCGGTTGAGCGCAAGCGTCAGCGGCCTGCCCGATCTGCGAGCAAGCTTCTCCCCTTCCTTATTTTCTCATTTCAGAAGAGCGATTTTGTAAAATCAAAATGATCGGTCGCATTTGCAGGTCTATCCGATCCCTCGCAAAATTCGCGATAAATCGAGTATCGCTTTTCAAGCCGCGATCCGCTCATCGACATCAGTCGCCAGTGCCGCGTCGACCTCGGCAAGCTGCCGAAGCTTCTCGGCCAGTTCACCGGCGAAGGCGAAATCGCGGCCTTCGTCGCGCGACTGGTATGATGCGAGCCGGCGGCGCGCATCGGCGAGGCGTTGGCGATTACGCTCGCGTTCACCCTCGAAATCGCCAAGTGCGTGTTCGAGGCGGGAGACGGCCCCGAGCGGCGTCACCGTCACGGCCAGATCGATCTCGAAATCCGCGCCGGTGCGCATCAGCATTGTGGTGTAACGATAACCGTCACGGCCGAAGCGTTCCCCACCATATTTGAGGTCGAAGCCGCCGATCGAAGCGATGACCTTCTCGCCTTGCCTCTGGAGTTGCACCTGGGTTAGGATCTCCTTCATCAAGGCACGACCAGCCTCCTTGCGCTCGGCATAGACCTTGCCCATGACGGTCATCGAGAAGGCGTCGCCCGATGTCGGAACCAGGCGCTCGATATCCTGCCCGATCTCCGCGATCCGCCGCGTGGCAGACTCGACATAGCGTTCGGCATCGCGGATCTGCCGGCGAACGGCATGCTGGTCGTCCAGATGGGCGGCACGCAGCCGCTCCAGGCGGGCGATATCGGCTTCAAGTCCCGCCTTCTGCATCAGCCGCTGATCGCCCGATGCGATGGCCTTGGCCATTGCGAACTGGTTGGCCTGCCCCTCGCCGAGATCTTCGAGCCGCCGGATCGAGGTGTCGCCGGAGAGCGCAGCGGCGATGAAGCGCGCCTTGCGCTCGTTGTTCTGCCACATCGTCGCGTCCAGCGAGCCCTCGGTGGCATAGGCGAAGATATCGACCTCGTCATGCTGGTTGCCCTGACGCACGATGCGGCCCTCCCGCTGCTCGATCTGGGAGGGAAGCCAGGGGACGTCGAGATGATGCAGCGCCTTCAGGCGGAGCTGGGCGTTGACCCCGGTTCCCATCGTCTCCGAGGAGCCGATCAGGAACCGGACGCTGCCGGCCCGGACGTCGCCGAACAGCCGCTGCTTCGCCTCAGACTTCTTGAAGTCCTGCATGAAGGCGATCTGCGACGCCGGCACGCCTAAGCGGATCAGTTCGTCGCGGATCCAGCGATAGGCCGAAAAGCCTCTGGTCTTCTCGACGCTGATAGTGCCCAGATCGGAAAAGATCATCTGTGCCGCGCCGGTCAGCTCAAACGACTTGCCGTCATGGCGGAGATAGGTGCTGCCCTCGGTCGCCTTCCAGATATTGAAGGCGTTCGAGATGAGGTTGTTGAGCTTGTTGTCCGCCTCATTGTCATTGTCGGCATCCACGAGGCGCAGGTCGATCGCCGCATGCCGGCCGTCCGTGATAACGGAGAGCAGGATGTCGTCGCCCGGCTGCGGCGGCCCTTCGCGCTCCTCGATCGCCTTGATGCGCTCGGCCAGCACCATCTGGTAGTGCTTGAACGCCTGTGTCGGCTTCGACGTGACAATCTGGCGCCTGCCGGTCGAGATCGCCGGCACCTTTACATATTCGCGCAAGTCCGCCGGCATCACGACATCCGCGAAGCTCCGGAACATCGCGATCAGCTCTGGCACGTTGACGAAGCTCGCAAAGCGGGACACCGGCTTGTACTTGCGGGATGGCTGAAGCTCCAACTCGGTGGTGGTGTCGCCGAAGGTCGAGGCCCAGGCGTCGAACTCGTGCAACCCGCGCTCCATCAGCGCCGGGTGGCCCATCAACCGCTGGACCGAGAACATTTCGCCGAGCGTATTTGTGATCGGCGTGCCCGACGCGAGCACAAGCGCGCGACCCGGATTGATCGTCTCGATGAAACGGGATTTCACATAGAGATCCCAGGCCCGCTGCGAGCCGTTCGGATCGACGCCCTTCAACGTCGACATATTGGTTGCGAAGCTGAGCTTTCTGAACTCCTGCGCCTCGTCGACGATGATCTGGTCGACGCCGATCTCGGCGATGGTGAGGAGATCGTCCTTGCGGGTGGAAAGCGCTTCGAGCCGCTCCTGCAGCCCTTCCTTCAGGCGCTCGAGACGCTTGCGAGAGACGCGGTCCTCATCCTCGACCTTCAGGAGCAGGGTTTCGTAGAGCTCCAGTTCGTCGTGGATCATCTGTTGTTCGAACGCCGCCGGCACACCGATGAACCTGAAGGCGGAATGCGTGATGATGATCGCATCCCAGGTTGCCGTCGCCGCGCGCGACAGGAACCGGGCGCGCTTGTCCTTCGAAAAATTTGTCTCGTCCGCAACGAGGATGCGAGCCGTGGGATAGAGCGCCAGGAACTCGCGCGCGGCCTGCGCAAGGCAATGCCCCGGCACGACCTGCATCGCCTTGGCGACCAGGCCGAGACGGCGCTGCTCCATGATGCTTGCTGCCATCGTCATGGTCTTGCCGGCGCCGACGGCATGGGCAAGATAGGTCGAGCCGGCAGAGATGATCCTCCAGATCCCGCGTTTCTGATGTCCATAAAGAACAAAGGCGCCTGAGGCGCCTGGAAGTTTGAGATGATCGCCGTTGAACTTTCGCGGCGCGATGTTGTTGAAGCGGTCGTTATAGACGCGTGCCAGCCGGTCGGTGCGATCGGGATCGGACCATATCCAGCGCTGGAAGGCCTGCTTGATCTTGTGAAGCTTTTCCTTGGCCGCTTCAGTATCGACGACGTTGAGAACCCGCTTTTCGCTGTCGCCGTCCCTGATCGTATCGAAGATCTGCGGCACCCGGCTGTTCAGGGCATCGGACAGCAGTTCGCCGGCATGGCGGCGGTCCGTTCCCCATTCGGATGTTCCGGCGGCGAGGTAGGAAAGCTGGCGGGCCTCGACGGTCCATGACGCCAGTTCGGGCATGTGATGGATCCGGATATCGGTTCCCATCATCTCCTTGACAAAGGCGACGACATCTCCAGCCGGTATCCACGGAGCGCCCAGGCGCGCGGTGATGTCCGACGGGCGCAGATCGACCGGCTGGACGGCAGTGAGCGCCGAGACGTTACGCTCATAGGCGGGATCGAGCCCTGCCGCAGCGTCCGCGACCTTGAGCTTCTCGCGGACATGACCGGACAGATAGGCGTCGGCCATCTGCCAGGAGCCGTCGGCGGGGTCGCGGAAGATCGCGCTGCCAAGCTCAGTGACGACGTCTTCGGGATCACGGTGCAGAAGTTCCGCGATATGGTCGCGATCGACGTGCCCACGTTCGTTGAGCACCACAGCGAGCGCGTCCGCCGCACTGGTGATCACCGGCGGCGCGGGCGGCGAGATGACACGGTCGGTGAAGATCGGTCCGGGCCTCGCCGTATCGTTTTCGAGGTCATAGTCCTCAATCGAGGCGACCAGCCAGCAATCGGGATCGTCTGCGAACGGCTGGAGGTTCGGGCGGCGATGGCTCTCGCGCGTCTTGCCAGTCTCCGGGTCCTCGGTGATCGAGACGGTGGTGTGGTTGATCGGGCCGAAATCGCGGACGAAGCTCGACCAGGCAATGCGCAGCCTGACCTGCAAATCCTTCCAGGGCTGGTCCAGTTCCTGGGCCTTCAGCACCACACGCACCGCGTCGCGGACCGAGATCAGCTTACGGATGATCCGGACATGCTTCTCCGGAATACCGTCGGCATTGCGACCCTTGCGGACTTTCACAGCAACGGGTTCGCCGTCGATCACCTGCATGAGGCCTCGGGCGTTATCGACGAAGAAGCTACCTTCGCGGACATGCCGGCCGGCAGGGAGATCGCGAGGACTATCGTCGGTGGCGTCCTCAAGATCGAGATCGATCTGGGTGGGCTCGCCGTCATAGCGGCCTTCCGGAAAGAGATGGACGGCGGCCGACAGTGCGGCGTCGAGATCCTCACCATCGGGGGCAAGGCATGTATAGGTCTCACCGAAGGGGCCGGAGGTTAGCGCATGGGTGCCGAGCACGAAATCCGGATGCTGCGCGAACCATCGGTTCACCCGGATGGCACCCTCGTCGGCAGTCGCTGGCCGCACCTCCTCGATGTCTAGCCACGAGAGATCGCCCTCGAGTTCGGCGACCTTGCGCTTGCGGAAGAACAGGATGTCCACGACGACGTCGGTTCCCGCGTCGGCCCGGAAGCTGCCTTCCGGCAGGCGGATGGCGGCAATCAGGTCCGCCGTCTTTGCAATATGCTCGCGCGCGGAGGAATCCGCCTTGTCCATCGTGCCGGAGCTGGTGACAAAGGCTGCGAAAGCCCCGGGCTTCAACAGGTCGATCGACCGGGCGACGAAATAGTCGTGCAATCGCAGCCCGAGCGAGCGATAGGCGCGGTCGGAGCGTACGGTCCGGTCCGAGAATGGCGGATTGCCGATGGCGAGGTCGAAGCTCGCCGGCAACTCCGTGCGGGCAAAATCTCCAGTGAGTATCCGCGCCCGCGGCTGTAAAAGCCGGACGATGCGTGCCGTTACGGGATCGAGCTCGACGCCGGTTACGTGCGAAAGATCACGAAGCGCTTCCGGCATCAGCGCCGGAAACAGGCCCGTGCCGATTCCCGGCGCCAGCACCCGGCCGCCGCGCCATCCGAGACGCTGAAGCGCTGACCAGATCGCCCGGACGATGAACTCCGGTGTGAAATGGGCATACTGGGTGCAGCGGGCAAGCGAGGCATAGTCGGTCTCGCAGACCGCATCCTCCAGATCGGAACCGATCTCGTCCCAGCCCTTGCGGAATTCGAGCTCGCCCGGACGGCGGAAGACGCCGTTGGCAAGATCGGACGCACCGAAGCCGGTGAAGCGGATCAGTGTCTCCTGTTCCTCGCGCGTCGCAAAACGTTGGCCCGCCTCTATTTCGGCAGCGAGCCGGATCGCGGCAATATTGGCGCGCGCGCGGTCCTTCCAGCGGCGGGCAAGCCCGCGGTCATCGGCGAGATGGAAGTTAAGGCCACGGGCACGACACGGCGGGCACGACGGTCGGACGACCGCGGCGATCGGCAAAGCCGGCGCCGGAGTTGTGGGATCCGGATCGTCGTCGGGCCCGAAGTTGCTGGCGAAGGCCATCACGCCAAGGCCGAGGCCTGACGAAAGCGCGGTGTTGCCGAAAAGATCGATCGTGAAGGGATCGTCATGTGACATGCTGGAATCTCCTGGGTGAAGGCGCGCGTCGCCGTCCCGAAGGAAGGTTCCAGTCGGCTGACGACGTGCGGGGATGAAGAGGACTGGGTGGGCTGGACGGCCGCCAGACAGCGAGCGTCGACGGATCGCTAATCTCGCGCGATCACGGTGAATTGCATCGAATCCTCGTGGAAGGCGATCCTCAGATGCGTGCAGCCGGGGCTGGCGGCGATAAGCTTCACGAGCATGGCACCGTCGAGAAACTCGACCCCGTCATCGCCGCCGAAATGCTGGCGCTTGTATTGCCAATAGTCAGGGTTGGTCTTCGGATCGCACTCTTCGGCATAGACGACGAACGGCCGCTGCCCTACGGCGAGCTTACCGTTGGAGAGGATGTAGACGCCCTCGTCGCCGATTAGCCAAAGACCGGGCTTCTCATCGCGGCCCGGAAACACTCCGTAGTGGGGATTGCGGAAACCGCCGTTGAGGTAGGCGTCCAGCCGTCCGCGCATCATGACGACGTGGATGTCCGTCACGGAAAAGGTGAACATCGCCGCCTCCCTTACGCCGCTATCGCGTCAGGGAGGTAGCGCAGATGCACCGGCAGCTTTGATGCGATCTGCGCATCCGTGAGGTCGTCGAGCAGCTCCAGGACGGTGCCCTGGCGTCCGCCGTAGAACAGCACGGTCCGCTTGCCGTGGTTGCGTTCCGGCCAGCGCTCGCCGGCATAGCCGCGATAGTCATCATGGGTGCTCGACCAGATGTGGTCCAGGCGTTCCTCGCGCGTCATCGCCCGAACAGGCCGGGTTTCGCGCTCTACGATTGCGGCACGCATCCGCTCCGGCGAGCCCTTCTCGGACAAGTCGCAGTAGCCGTGGAAATACCGCATCCGGTCGTCGATCGTCAGCGTGAAAAAGATGCTGGTGATGCTGTCGGTGAGGAACTCGCGCATGGCGAACATATCGCCCCGCATGAACAGCGGCGGCAGGATCTCGAACATGTGATCGTGCTGCGCCTGGGCGACTTCGAACCATTCGCCTCGATAGAGCGCGCTGTCGTCGCTCTCCCAGCGGTTCAGGCGTTGCGCGTGGCGGTCGAACAAGCGGTACATCTGCCGGCGGTCGGCAATGCCTTCAAAGACTTTACGTATTGGAGAGACGGTCATCGGCGGGCTCCTTTCAGCCTCGTCGGGAAGGACACGCGGCTCATCCTCGCGATGTCGCCATCCTCTTCAGCCCTTCCTGACCCCTCCTTGGCGCCGCCTCTCCGCAAGGTCGGGTCAAGGGCCGCGCAGCGGGCGAAGCTTTACCCTTGACGCGGCTGGCGGGCATGCGGCAACTGGCCTTCCCTTCCCTTCCCCTTCCCCTCCTTCCTTCCCCTCCTTGCTATTTCATTCAGTGAAATCAGCTTACAGTCTGGTTTGATCGCTCGCTCTATCATACTTTGGGCTGATTATTTGGCATTGATAATCAGGGTGTAACCTGATAATTTGTGCGCAACAATCAGCCTGTTGTCTGATGATCAGCCGCAGTAGAAAGTTGAACGATGAAGGACGACGCAAGAAAGCGAGCGCGCAGAAGGCTTGACGAGCGTCTTCGCGGGCTGCAGCCGGCAGAGGGCTTCAGGGCACCGCCAAAAGGATGGGTCCGGGCGTTGCGCGACGCGCTCGGCATGACAGGAGCGCAGCTCGGCTCGAGGATGGGAATCCGGCCCCAGACCGTGGAAGCGATCGAGAAGTCGGAGGCATCCGGAACGATCCAGCTCAGTACGTTGCGACGCGCGGCAGAGGCACTCGACTGCACCCTCGTCTACGCACTGGTCCCGAATACGTCGCTCGAGGCCACCGTCGATGAGCGAGCGCGCAAGATCGCAATGCGCGAACTCCAGCGGGTCGCGCATACGATGCGTCTGGAGGCACAGGGAACGGATGACGGAGATCTCGAGGCCCGCGTCCAGGCCTACATCCGCAACCAGCTTTCCGAGCGCGATCTCTGGTCAGAAAAATGACCGACCTCTTCCAGGAGCCAGAGGACGCAACACCGCTCGAGCCTCAGGAGCGCGAGGGCCTGCTTCAAAGCTGGATCACCCACAGGCAGGATCTCAACGAGGCTGAACAGGAAAATATCGTCGAGGGCGCAGCCTGGGCTCGCGGACGACGGCGCATGCCGGTCGGCAGGATGCTGACCGAAGACTTTATGCGTACATTGCACCGACGCATGTTCGGCGAGGTCTGGCAATGGGCAGGCAGCTTCCGAACGACGGAGCGCAATATTGGCATCCAGGCCTACCGGATCCCGGTCGAACTTGCGGCTTTGCTGGATGACGTGCGGTATTGGGTCCAGCATGAGACCTTCGCAGCCGACGAGATCGCAATACGTTTCCACCATCGCCTGGTCGCCATCCATCCGTTTCCAAACGGCAACGGACGTCACGCGCGGCTGGCCGCCGATCTGCTCGTGGAAAAACTGGGCGCCGAGCCCTTCAGCTGGGGTAGCGGAAGCCTGGGCGACGTGGGAGATCTGCGCACGCGATACGTCGCGGCACTGCAGGCCGCGGATAATCACGACATCGCGCCTCTCCTCGAATTCGCGCGCAGCTGAGTGCAAAGGTCCTCGTTCCAGTCCTCGTGGCGGGGACGATGGCGCTCAAAGCCGCAGTTAGCGTCCCGGGCAACTGCTTCCAACCGATCAGCGTAGATATCGCCCTGCGCGTTATTATCCGTGGCGGCGACCACCAAAATACCCTTACGCGCCGCCAATAAACGGATCGCCGCATCGGTGGCAGGGGCCCAGCCGCCGCCGGTACTGACATAGAGGCTATCGCGCCGATTACTCTCCAGCGCGGCAAGGCTCATGGCGTCGATGGCAGCCTCCGTCACGCAAAGGCGCGGCGCATGGATCGCGCCGAACCTGAACAACACCTTCGCGCCTCCCGTCGAAAAGCCGCGCCATTCCGGCCCGCGTTCCTCCCAGCCGGTGACGGCGCCCTCGCTGTCACGGTGCGCGGCCCACATGCTGCCGCGCGGACCTTCGCGCACGAGATCATGCCGGATCGCTGCGCGGATGGTCGCTTCCGGAACGCAGCGGTCGTCGCGGAGATAGCGCCAGGTCATCGAACCCGGCCACGGCTTGCGGCGCTTCGTCCATCGTTCTGAAACTCCGGCCGGCAGATCGATCTCGCGCGCAGCGTGGGTCCAGACCGGCTCCTTCGGGACGAAGTCGACCAGCGATGCGACATGGTCGAGGGCTTCGACAAAGGGCACTCGGTCGAGATGCTCGACAAGACCGAACACGTCACCCTTGGCATCGGACAGCGGATCGAACCAGCCCCTGCCCTCGTGAATCACGATGATTATGGCCCCGCCGCCGCGGAATTTGACCGCCCTGCGGGTGCTCTCCTTCAGGTCGATGGCAAACCCTGCCTGCTCCAGCACCGCAGCGCATTGCACGCGGTCCCGCAGTTCTTCCAGTTCCTTCTTTTCCATTTGAATTCCCGACGCACCCTTGCGTCCGCCTTTCCTTCTGTTTCTTTTCCCCGCACCTTGCGGGCCCGCTCCGGACATCGCGAAGAGCAAAGGAGGCAAGGGCGCGGCTGGCAAGATGACAATCTGCACCTTGGGCCACCGCCCGGGTGCCAGCAGCGGCGAAGCTTCCCTTGCCGCCTGCGGCTCGCAAGCGGCACCAAAAAGGCGAGAAGGGTCTCAATGAGACCCGCCCGGAACGTATTCATGCACGATCTCCAGATCGTCTTCGTCGTCGAGTTCGTCGCTCGGCAGAACGCCGAACTCGTTACCGGACCTAAAGAGCGTGACCGGAACCATCAGGGTGCGGGAAAGCTGGAAGGCATGGTTCTGCGCAAGGGAAAGATCGGTGTTCATCTGAAGGCTCCCTCTTTGGAGCGGGCCATTCCCGCTCGATGGCTCCCGTCAGTGTCCGGAACCGGTCGCGATCACCGCGAGGGCGAAGCCGAGCGGCGGCAGCTTGCTAGCCGACCCCGCAGCGGGTTGATCGTCGGAGATCCGGGGCCGGACCAGGAAGCCATCCATCAAGAGCGGAATGGGACGTCTCCTATGGACCTCGTTCAACCGACAATGATCATGCGGGAGCAAACCTTATAGCGAATGCGGATCTCGCCGAGATCTGCTCTCCTCAGAGGCCGGTTTTGGTATCAATTCAGAGGCGCGGTAAGATTGAGCTGGTGAGAACAGCGTGCGCGCGTTGGGGTGTTGGTAACAGGGCCATCGCACGCACTGGTGTTCTTGGTCCCAGGACAGAGGAAGAAATTGGAACGCGTGATGAAAAGCGAGGACATTGCCGTACTGCCTCAACAGCTAAAGGGGCAGGAGCGAAAGCATGGGTTCGAACGCTTGCGTCTAGAGGCCCGGGGCGAGGACCCGTATTAGTCATGCATCACTCGCGCAGATCGCCATGACCTTAGTCTGAAATAATCGTCAGCTTTACCGTTCAGCAGGTCAGCCTCGATATCAAAGGCTGACTGCACAATTGAGTCCATTTCCTTTTCGCGATCTACTGTGAAATAGCGCTCCTCAAGTCTGCGCTGCTGTATTTCGATGGAATCCCGCCAGTAGCGGGTTCCCTTTATGTCAGTATGTGTCTCGACATATCTAGCCAGGGGACCGCCACGTTCCCGACCCATGTAGCCCGGGCAGGCGCAGCAAAACTCGTAGAGCTTATCGTCGCTCGTTGCGATCCAGACATCATGCTCGATGATCCCGAAGTTGAACTGCTCGCGCGAATTGTTCACGATATCTGCAGCAGCAATCAGCTTCAGGTCGTTGGCTCCATTCAAAGCGATGCGCTCCAGTACTTTGACGGGTGTCAAGCCTTTGCCGCCACCCTTTTTCAGTTTCACGAAGTTGTTTGTGATAGCTACTTTCCGCGTCCTGAGTTGGTCAGTTAAGCCATTTTCGGGGGCGAAGACATATCGAGCGATCGTCAGTTCCTTGAGACTGATGAGATCCAGTACCTCGGCGCAATAATCGATGTAGAGGGCGAATTTTTCCAGGCCATTCAACGCCTCTAATCGATGTATGACGTTCATAGCGAGCAGCGAAGCATATGAGCACGAGATTGCCTTCTGACGCTCTAGCGACAGCGCGCTAAAATGCTCAGGGTCCATCTTTCCACCAGCATACGGAACCTTTATCGAGTTTGGGTCCTCGCGGAAATTTGGCAGATAGTCTGCAAGAAAACTGTCGAACGCTGCTTCAACGTCGCCTCGACGCGCTGGGGGCAGTTCTTGGTAAGCCGCTGCGGGCGAGATGAATACGCCATACTTGGAGGTTTTCTCGATGAGTCTCGCCAGTTCCAGAACACCAGCATTCTTAAGTTCCTGGTGTCGCTGGCCAGTCTTATAGGCGCTTTCGATTGCAATCAGGATATTGGTGTCGAACATAATATTGGTTTGTCGACCATTCCGATGGTTTTCTCGGATGGCATCCCTGTCGAGGTTGATAATTTCGGTTGAGTTCGACGACGATTTGAAAGCGCGTATCATGAGGTTCTCTGTTTTATGCTCTGCGTGAATTCTCGGTCCCGAAATCTGGGTCTTCTTGTCGATACCAAGCTTCCACTGGCCTCTCCTGTATAATAATCTGATGCTCTAAACTTAACCTCGGGTTCAGACAGCGATTTTGTTCTGGAAATTGCGCTCAAGCTTTATTTTGCTTTAAAATTGCTGCGAGCGGACTGACAACTCCCTGGGCGCCACCGCGCCTCAGGATGGGGAAAGTCAATGGAAGTTCCGGCTTTTGATTTTCAGCGTATCAATGTGAAGATCGGGCGTGAAAATGTCGCGCGGGGCTACAACAGGCTTCGACTTGTCCCGCGTATCCGAACTTCCCGGCGATCCGTGGGCGAACTCATCACCCCTGCCGGCCGGCAGCTTGAACTCTTCATCGCGATCAGCCAGACCGGTCAGATCGCCTGACAGGTCGAACAGCTGCTGGGCGACAAGATGCACGACCTCCCCTTCCCGCTGGATCCGACCATTGATGGCCATCATCGAGGATCCGAGCACGGCACGCCGCCGCTTTTCGAACAGCGTCGGCCAGACGACGAGGTTGGCCGGTCCGGTCTCGTCCTCGATGGTGATGAACATGACGCCCTTGGCCGATCCGGGCTTTTGCCGCACCAGGACAAGGCCGGCGGTATAGACCCACCGCCCGTCCCTCGAATTCATCGCCTCGGCACAGGTGATGATGTTGCGCACTGATAAATCCTTGCGCAGGAAGGCAATCGGGTGCTGCCGCAATGTCAGGCCGGTATGGCTGTAGTCCTCGATGACGTTATGGCCGTCCGTCATCTGCCGAAGTGCCACCCCCGGCTCCTGCTGCTCGGCGATTGCAGCCATCTCCCGTTCGGCAGCCGCCGCAAACAACGGCAGGGGTTCATCGCGTAGCGCCTTGATCGCCCAGAGCGCGTCTCGGCGTTCAAGCTTCAGCGATGGAAGAAAGGCATCGGCCTTGGCAAGCTGGACAAGCGCCTCCGATGGCACGCCGGATCGACGCCACATGTCGTCAACCGAGACAAAGGCATTGTTCATGCGTGCCGCGACGACGCGCGCCGCATCAGCGACCGCCAGTCCTTTCACCTGCCGGAAACCGAGCCGGACAGCATGCCGATCGGAATTGCCGATCCGCTCCAGCGTACAGTCCCACCGCGACCGGTTGATGCAAACCGGCCGCACCTCGACGCCGTGGGCTCTCGCGTCGCCGACAATCTGCGCCGGCGCGTAAAAACCCATCGGCTGCGAATTGATGAGCGCCGCGCAAAAGGCTTCCGGATAATGGCATTTGATGTAGCTCGAGGCATAGGCGATCAGCGCGAACGAAGCCGCGTGGCTCTCCGGAAAACCATAGGAGCCAAAGCCTTCGAGCTGGGAGAAGGTCTTTTCGGCGAATTCCGGCGCGTAGCCGTTCCTCACCATGCCGGAGACGAGTTTGTCCTTGAACTGCGAGACGCCGCCGGTGAACTTGAAAGTCGCCATCGACTTGCGCAGCTGGTCGGCTTCGCCACCGGTAAAGCCGGCGCAGACCATCGCGACCCGCATCGCCGACTCCTGAAACAGCGGCACGCCGAGCGTCTTGCCGAGCACCGCTTCCAGCTCCGGCGTCGGATATTCGACTGCCTCCTTGCCTTCTCGCCGGCGCAGATAGGGATGCACCATGTCCCCCTGGATCGGACCGGGCCGGACAATTGCGACTTGTACCACAAGGTCGTAGAAGGTCCGGGGTTTCAACCGCGGCAGCATCGCCATCTGCGCGCGGCTTTCTATCTGGAACGTGCCGAGCGTATCGGCCTTGCGGATCATCGCATAGGTCACAGAATCCTCCTGCTCGATTTTCGAGAGATCAAGATCGCGGTCCTTGTGCTCGCGGATCAGATCGAAGGCCTTGGCCATGCAGGTCAGCATTCCAAGCGCCAGGATGTCCACCTTCATGAATTTCAGCGCTTCGACGTCGTCCTTGTCCCACTCGATGATCTGGCGGTCCTTCATCGTCGCCGGTTCGATCGGCACGAGATCGTCGAGCCGATCATGAGTGAGGACAAAACCGCCGGGGTGTTGGCCGAGATGGCGCGGGGCGCCCATCAGTTGCTGTGCGAGCTTCAAAGTCAGCACAAGACGCCGGTCGTCTGGATTGAGATTGAGCTCGCGGACATTGCGATCGCAGACCTCTTCCGACCAGGACCACATGCCGGATGACAGCGCCTTGATCACGTCCTCCGGCAGGCCGAGCGCCTTGCCGACATCGCGGATCGCGCCGCGCGCCCGGTAGCGCGTCACGGTGGCGCAGAGCGCTGCCTTTTCTCTGGTATAGGTTCGATAGATCCACTGGATCACCTCCTCGCGCCGCTCGTGCTCGAAATCGACATCGATGTCCGGCGGCTCGTCGCGCTCCTGGGATACAAAACGCTCGAACAGAAGGTCGTTGGTCGAGGGATCGATGCTGGTAATGCCGAGGATGTAGCAGACGGCACTGTTGGCGGCGGAGCCCCTCCCCTGGCAGAGAATGCCTTGAGACCGGGCATAACGCACGATCGAAAAGACGGTCAGAAAATACGGGGCGTATTTCATGGTACGGATGAGATCGAGCTCGTGCCGCACGACCTTCAACACGTCGGGCGGTAGTCCCTCCGGATAGCGGTCGGGCACGCATTGCCAGACATAATGTTCCAGCGAGGCCTGAGCATCCTTGCCCGGCACGATCGCCTCCTCCGGATATTGGTAGGTGAGTTCCTCGAGCGAGAACGTGCAGCGACGGACGATCTCCATGGTTCGCGCGAGGGCTTGCCGGTATCGCGGAAACAACCGCTCCATTTCTTCCGGCGGCTTCAGATAGCGGTCGGCGTGGCGCTCGCGCTCGAAACCGACCTCGTCGATCGTCGTGCGGGTGCGAATGCAGGTAACGATGTCCTGCAACTGCCGGCGGCCTGGCTCATGGAAGAGGACATCATTGGTGACGACCGTCCGTACCTTGAACCGCGTGGCGAGATTGGAAATCTCATGCAGGCGCAGCTGGTCGTTCTGCCGCCGCCGCAGGCAGAGCGACACATAGGCGCGATCGCCGAACAGCTCGGCCATCTTGCGCAGCTGGATCCCGCAAAGGTCATCCGGCAGGTCCGGCACCAGAATGCCGATCATGCCGTCGGTGTAGGCGACGACATCGTCCCAGTGCAGGAGGCAGTTGTTCTTGCCGCCGCGCGACTTGCCGAGCGTGATGAGCCGGGTCAGCCTCGAATAGGCAGCCCGGTCGGTCGGATAGACCAGCACCGACATGCCGTCGGCGAGATCGAGCCGGCAACCGATGACGAGGCGTAACCCCGTAGCGCGCGACGCCTCAAGCGCCCGGACAATTCCGGCCAGTGAATTGCGATCCACCACGCCGAGGGCTTCAATACCGAGAGCCTTGGCGGTCTCGAACAGTTCCTGCGCCGAGCTTGCTCCGCGCAGGAAGGAAAAGTGCGTTGTGACCTGCAGCTCCGCATAGCTCATGCGAAGATCCCGTGCACGAACCAGCGGTGGCTTCCGGTGTCAGGATCGATGCCATCACCGGAGCGAAACACCCAGAGACGCTCGCCGGCCTCATCTTCGATGACGAAGTAATCGCGCACCGCCTCCATCTCGGCGTCGCGCTGCCACCACTCGCCGAAAATCCGCTCGGGGCCATCGGCCCGCTTGACCTTCCGCCGCTTGCCGCGCCAGGTGATCGAAACCGGCGGGCGGTCCGGTAGCAAGGCGATTGCCTCGATCAGCTCCGGACGGGCCAGCAGCCGAACCGGCCGGCGCCAATGGCTGACCCAGGTGACCTCGATCGGATCGGCAGCAGGACTGATGCGCTGGACGGAGCGCTCTGGCACGTCGGAGGCGACCGGCGCCACCCGATACACACGCTGGCCGCGGTTGCCGTAGATATCGATCAGCGGTGTGACGTCGGTGACCTCGTCCTCGACCAGCGAGGAGGATTTTTGGCGCTCCTCCAGCGGCTCGGCCATCACCGCCACCAGGGTGAGCTTCTCGATCCCGAACCCGGGCTCGATCTTCTCCGTTCGATCGCGAAACAGCTTCGTCAGCCAGGCGACATCGCGCACCGGCTTCACCGTGCCGGCACGGATTGCCTGCCTGACACCATCGACCTTCTCGACGATCAGGTCGGCGCGCCGAACACCAAGGCCGCGCCTTTGCAGCTCCTCGATCAGTTGCACGACCAGCCGGCCGACATATTTGTCGATGGTCTCGGCAGCACCGATTGGTTCGGCGAAGGCGCGGCTCACCTCGATGAGCTCGGCGGTGCGGATCGGATCGATCGGTTCGCAGGCGCGGCCAAACATCTGGTCCAGCCGCCGGCCAATCTCCGGGCCGAAACGAAGGGTCAGCGGCGCGCGCGGCGTGTTGGCCAATTCGCCGACGGTCTGGAAGCCAAGCGTGCGCAGATCGCTGACGACGTTCCCGGGAAGGCGCAGCAACGATATCGGCAGCTTCTCGACGGCGCGGACGGTCTCACCTGAAGGCACTATGACCGTTTCGCGGCTGATGGCACGGGCGCAGGCGTGTGCTGCACCCCAGGTGTCGGCGATCGCGACCCGGGGAGTGAGTTTCCTTGCTAGGAACTGATTGGCGATCTTCGTCACCATCGGCAGCTCTCCGCCCTGCAAGTGATCGGCACCCTCTGTGTCCATGACGATGCCGTCGATCCCATCGACCGCGACGATTGGGGAATAAAGCGTCAGCGCCCAGAGGGTGATGCGTTCGAGTGCTGCGGCATCCATAGCAGGATCCGCATCGACCAGCATCAGGCCGCGAAACAGCGCCTGTGCTTTCGCAGCCGGCATGCCGACATGAACGCCGGCTTGTCTGGCGGCTGCGTCGGCCGCCGATACCCAGCGTTTCGAGCCGCTCCTGGCGATCACCGCGATCGCCTGTTCAGGCGGAATGGATGGATCGGCGCGACGAATGCGATCCGTCGGCAGATCCGGAAGATAGATCGAGACAACCCTTGTCATCGCACGCCCTCACGAGAAACTCAGCACATTCACCCGCTTTCACGCGCATCAATTCCAGCAACCATTGGGCCCTCCCCACACCCGGCACTGGCAAATCCTCCGATGGCATCACGCTCACCCGCCACCGCGTGGTCGACGCCGTCGGCTGCCCGAAATCATTGGCCTCTGTCTGCCGCCTCCAACGACGCACAGCCAATGCCATTGTCCCCGTGCGCTCGGCCGCCAGCTGCAGGCGGCGCGAGCTGACCATCGGCAGGCGAACGAGTTCACCGACGACGGCGCCGAGCCCACCAAAGGACAGCCCCTCCTCCATGTTGGCGAGCACGTCTTCCTCCTTGTCGGACTCGACGAAGATTATCCGGTCGTGATGCAGTCCGACCTGCGCAAGCGCGGGGAAAAACAGATCTGGTCGCGTCAGACACCACACGATCGGCCCCTTCGTCCGTGCCGCTATGCCGGCTGCAAAAAGAGCAGCGGCCGCACCATCGACGGTGCCCGATCCACCACCGGCAAATTCGTGAAGCGCGCCATGAGCAAGGCCGCCGCCAGGCAGAACCGCATCCATCTCCGGCACGCCAAATGGCAACCAACCGGCTTTTTTCGCCGTGCTGGTTTCGAGCGATGCAATACGCTCCCGCAGATCGCAGATTACCCTTTCGCGGGCAGCAGTCATTGTTCACGGCTCCCTTCAAGGTCGTGTTGGCAGGGCGACTTCATGTCGTGCAAATGTCAATGTTCTGTTTTTGTTCCCATATGAGAAAGGAGTCAAGGCGGCAAAAAACGTACGAGTATTGTTCCGAACATTAGAAGTTCGAGATTCTTCATGAGAATCAGGTGAATAGCTGCGACCAAGAAATTTCGCTGGCTTCTACAGTCTTATGTCCTGATCGGTGAATAGCGGGGACAATATAGGGATAGTCACAGTATTATTAAGGCTTTTCTGATGAACTGGCCGGATGACGAGGCCTCCGAGATCAAAACCCCTCCTGCGCGACACCGAGCCGCCGATCCGCTCAAAGCCTCGCAGGAAGCGTAATCCAGCTCAACCACAGCTCCTCTTCGATCCCATACCTGATCGCGTCGAGCCGGCGCTGGCCCTATTGAAGGCTAAGCCTCCCACCGGAAACGAATGGAGTTGGGAGCTGAAATGGGATGGCTATCGCCTTGCGGTCCATATCGAGCCCCAGCGGATCCGGATCCTTACCCGCGGCGGCCACGACTGGACACATCGGTTTCCGGCCATAGAGCAGGCCGCCAGAGCGCTGGGGCCGGCGACGATGATCATCGATGGGGAAGCCGTCGTGCTCGACGATGAGGGGCGGCCGGATTTCGGGCTGCTGCAGCAATCGCTGGGTGCATCCGGCAAACAAGCTGGCAGGCGCGCCTCCCACGCCGTTCTTTACGCTTTCGATCTTGTTTATCTGGATGGGCACGATCTGCGCGGTGTTGAATACCGTTCGCGCCGACACCTTCTCGAGGACACGATAAACGGCCCAACGAATGAAGCCAGCGCCATTCGGATATCAGAAACACTCGATGCCGAGCCAGCTGTCCTGCTTGAGCATGTCTGCCGCCTCGGCCTGGAAGGCATCGTCGGCAAGCGCCTCGATCAGCCCTATCGTTCGGGCCGGACCGGGGATTGGGTAAAAGTCAAATGCATCCAGAGCGAGGCTTTCTTCATCGTCGGCTATGAGAGGTCCGCATCGTACCCAGCCGGCTTCGGCTCGTTAGCGCTTGCCGCCTACCGCGATGGCGATCTCGTCCACGTCGGAAGCGTCGGCACGGGCTTCAAGGGAGCCGAGATCATCCGGTTGCGGAAGATACTGGACACGCTGCGATGGAAGCGAAAGCAGCCGCCCCTGCCCCATTCCGGAACTGCCGACATTGTCTGGGTCCAGCCTACCCTGATCGCCGAGATCGAGTTTCGCGCCTGGACATCGGACGGGAAACTCCGTCATCCGTCGTACAAGGGCCTGCGGGAACGGCAAGACAATGCCGACGTTTACCAGCTCGACTAGCGAAACAAGCGACATGCGCTAGAGTAGCCGTATTTGGTCGAAGCGGAGGGGCCGCATGTGTAATCTCTATCGGATGGAGGACAAGGACTGGGTTTCAAAATGGGCTCAGGACGCCGAGAGCCTCATCAACCTCATGCCAGCCTATCAAATGAACCCCGATCAGATGGGACCGATTGTCCGCAACACCGCTGATGGAAGGACACAATTGGCACATGCGCGTTGGGGTCTTCCCTCGCCGCGGTTCACCTTGGAATAGGCCGCCAAAGCCAAGGCCGAAAAACTGAAAGCCAAAGGGAAGCCCGCCGATCTTGAAGAGCTCAGGCGCGTAGTGATCAGTCTCCTGTACAAGCTGTCCCCCTGGCACGTGCATGAAGCCCGGCAGGTGGCCTTCGAGGTATTCTGGTTCGGTGCGGACGTCGATCAGATAAGTCGTTCGGTCCGGGGTTTGAAGGCTGCCGATGTCCGACAGAGCAATGCTCCGAACACCCGCGCGCGCGGCGACGGCTGCAGCGGATTTTTGCGCCTCCGAGCGGTCCCTGGCTTCGACGTCAGCGAAGCTCCTGCTCGCTCCCTGTTCCAGTGTCTGACCTGCCAAAGTCCATCCAATTGTTCCGTTGCGAAGACCGACGACCTTGTTCGGTATCCCGGCATTGATGAGAGACTGCGTCCCGATGATGCTGCGTGTGCGGCCAGCACAGTTGACGATCACAAGGGTCTCGGGATCGGGAGCAAGGTCCCGTGCGCGCAGGACGAGTTCACCACCGGGAACGTTGATACCCTTTGGAATGCTCATCGTTTGATATTCGTCAAAACGGCGCGCATCGAAAACGACCGCGTTGGCTCCTTCATCGAGAAGCGCCTTTACCTTGGTCGCGTCCCAGAGCGGCGTGTGCCTTTTCGCTTCGACCAGTTCACCGAATGACTTGCTCGGCACGTTGACGTCAATGAACAGTTCGCCGCCGTCGGCCTTCCACGCTTCCAATCCCCCTTCGAGGATATGGACATTCGTGTAGCCGAGCGATTTCAGTTTCTCGACGGCGATGGGAGCGAGGTCTCGTATGCCATCGTGACCATACAGAACGATCAGCGTATCGCGTTGTGGGATCCTGCGCCATGCATCCAGTTCAAGCCGGGCAATGGGAAAGTTGGCTGCCCAGAGGGGATGCCCTTGCGCGAAAGGATCTTCTTCGCGGACGTCGGCGAGAAGGATTTCCGAGCGGGCCAGAAGATGCTGCCGCACTTCGTCGTACCTGAGGCTGTGCTTCGTTATCGGGGCTGACATATTTTCTCCTGCTATCGATCTCGTGTGCTATTCACGAGGTGATGGTCTGGCTGGCAGCTTCAAAGTCGACCAGCCTGCTGGGAGCTGCCGCGCCCTGAAACAGCGTTGCGGCTCTCGCTCCAAATGCGCTGATGGGTGGTTCGAGAGCACCGAGAGTCGGCGCGTGACAGAGCCAGAGTTCTGCGCGCAACGAAAAGTCGCTGACTGTGATGATCTCCAGTTTGGTACGGTGGGGGCTCATCTCCAGAAGGGGAACGGGAACGAGTCCAAGTCCGAGACCTGCGGCAACCATCTCCAACTGCGTCTCTCGAGCAAAGGTGTCGAGATTGACCTTGAACGGAAGATTGAGCACCGCATGCACGCGCTGGAGTTCTGCCCTGAAACCGCATCCGTCGGGGTTCAGAATCCATCCGGATTTGTGAAGGGTGACAAGGCGGTGGGCACGGTCTCCGCCCGATCCGAGCGGCCCCACGATCGCCATCTCGACCTGCGCCAGCGAAACGGCGGTCACTTTGTGCGGAAAGATTTTCCGTGTGGGCATCAATACGATCGCGGCATCGATCTGGCCGTCGACGAGCTTTTCAACAATCTGGTTCGCCCAGCCTGTGGTGGCACGTATAGACAGTTCCGGCCATCGCTCCTGTTGCAGATGGACTATGTCGGCAAGAATCACATCGCAGACTGCCTGGGTCAGTCCCAAGCGCGCACCACCCGTTAGGTTCGAGCGGGCACTCAACGTCAAGCGGAGCTTGTCGACCTCCCTGAGAATATTGAGGCACTGCTCGTGGACGCCGAGACCTACGGTGGTTGGAACGGGTGGCTTGACGCTTCTGTCGAGCAGGGTAACACCGAGGTCCTTCTCGAGGTTCTGGATGCGCTTCGAGATTGCCGACTGGGTCAACGAAAGAATTGCCGCCGCTTGGCTGAGCGACCTGGCTCCGACCACTGCGATGAAAGCTTCGATGTCGTCGAGGTTCATTTGCAGTCGTCTCCGCTTGGTGCATTTCTGGAGTTAAGTACCCTGGAAAGAACCTTCTCCTCGATTGACGTGAACGCCTGCGAACTGCGCACACGAAGACGCGCAAGCTCGATATCCAGCTCGAGAACGATCTCGCCTTGCTCCATCACGATGACGCGATCGCCAAGAGCAATGGCCTCCTCGACGTCGTGTGTGACGAGAAGGACAGTGAATCCGTGGCGCGCGCGGATGCTTTCGATGAGGTCCTGCATTTCCAGTCTCGTCAGTGCATCCAGTGCGCCGAGCGGTTCGTCAAGCAGCAGGAGACGCGGGCGGTGTATAAGGGCACGGGCAAGGGCAACGCGCTGCCTCTGTCCACCTGATAATTGGGACGGCCATTTGTCAGCGTGTTCGGAAAGACCAACCTCGGCAAGCGCCTTGCGTGCGCGGTTCTGCCATGGGTTGGGCAGGCCGATCCCGATGTTTTGGAGAACGGTTCTCCAGGGCAAGAGGCGCGCGTCCTGGAACATCATCCGCACCTCACCGGAGATTTCGGATAGGGGATTTCCGTCGATCTGGATCGTCCCGCCATCGATAGTTTCGAGGTCCGCGATCAGCCGCAGTAGAGTGGACTTCCCACAGCCCGAGCGGCCGACAATCGAAAGAAACTGACCGGCGGGTACGTTGAGCGAAAGGCCCTTGAGAACCTCCGTCCCGTCAAAGCCCTTCCACAGGCCGAGGATGTCCAGCGCGGCTCCGCCCGCGGAGGTGTTGCTTAACGAAACCTCTTTTGCCACGTTCGGCCGCGTCGATTTCAAGGAGACTACAGTCACCAGAGACCTCTCTTACTTCTGATAGGATGGATGCCAGCGTAGCCAACGGTTCTCCGCGAGCCGCGCCAGCCAGTCTGTCAGCTTGCCAAGAAGCGCGTACAGGATGATCGAGAGCACCACGACATCGGACTGAAGGAATTCACGCGCGTTGGTAGCGAGAAGGCCGATACCGGAACTCGCCGCGATCGTCTCGGCCACGATCAGCACGATCCAGGCCACCCCGAGCGCGTACCGCACACCAACGAGAATAGACGACATGGCTCCAGGCAAGATGACATCGCGCACAAGACCGGTTCGTGTCAGTCCGTAGTTCCGCCCCATCTCGATCAGACCCTGATCGACTGATTTGATGCCGTGGAAGGTGTTGAGGTAGATCGGAAACATGGTAGCGAACGCCACGAGGAAAATCTTGGCTTCCTCGCCGATTCCGAACCACATGATGACGAGTGGCACCATGGCGAGCGACGGAATGTTACGGAGCATCTGAAGCGAACTGTCGAAGAGCGTTTCCCCGGTTCGCCACAGGCCGTTCACAAAACCGAAGAACAGCCCCAGAGCCGAACCTATACCGAAGCCGACGGCCGCGCGCCAAAAGCTGGCTGCCATGTGCTGCACAAGCTCGCCGCTTGCCGCCAGAGACCAGGCGGCCTCCAGGACGGCGAGCGGCGACGGAAGAATGCCTTGGGAGAGCAGTCCTCCCGATGAGGCGATCTGCCAGAGAATGACGACGATTACAGGAAACGCCCACGGAGCAAACGCCTGGGCCAGATACCGTCCTGCTGTGGTTGGAGTCTTCGCGCTGGTCGTGATCATCGTCAGCCTCTGCGTTCGTCAGTCTGTCTGCTTGGGAGAGAAGGAGTCATCCAGCAGGTCGCTGGCTTTCAGCTTCTTGTCGATGATCCCGGCTCCATAATAGAGATCGATCGTGCTTTGCTGGAGCTTCTCGACGTCTGCGTTGATCAGCTGGGGAGCGTGCCTTTCGCGGGTCTGCTTGCCGAGCGCCACGTCATCGGGAATTTTGACGAGCTGGGCGATAATCTTCGAGTATTCCTGCGGATGCTCGAGCCCCCAGGCGCGAGCCTTGGCGCTGCGGGCGACGAAGTCCTTGAGGATATCGCGCTTGCCTTCGATAGCAGCCTCGGAAGCGATGAAATAGGAAAGGCTGGGGTAGTTCTTGCCATCGACGATGATGCGAGCCCCGGACTTGAGCGTCGCGAAGGAGATGTAGGGTTCCCAGAGCGAGACGGCGTCGACCGATCCGTTCGTCAAGGCGAGCGTCGCCTCCGCGGGCGGCAGGAAGACCGGCGTGATGGCGTCTTCCTTGAGACCAGCCTCTTTGAGCGACTGGAGGATAAGGGCGTGGCCCGCCGAACCCTTCACGAAAGCGACCTTCTTGCGGACGAGATCCTTGATGCCCTGATAAGGTGCGTCGTTCTTTACGATGATGGCGTTGCCTTCGTACTTCGTGGCGAAGATGGCCTTTGCCTTGACACCACGTGCAGCGGCAAAGGTCAGTGGCGCGTCGCCGACCGAACCAGCGTCAAGAGCTTCGGCAGCGAGAGCTTCGAGCAGAGGGGCGGCGTTGGCGAATTCGCTCCACTCGACTTGATAGGGGACGTCCTTGAGCACGCCGGAAGCGTCCATGACCGCGCGCGCGTTGCCGCGCTGGTCGCCAACGCGCAGGACGTCCTGGGCCGAGGCGACTGTTGCCGCGACGGACAGCGCTAACGACAGCGCCAGGCGAATGATTGACTTGGTCTTCATCACAATACTCCTTGATGCGAGGTCAGAGCGCAGCGCGCCTTTTCTCGGTTGTTTCGCGTGTTTCGAATTGATTGGCTGGCCGTTCGAGACCCAGGGTCTCGCGGAGGGTGGTTCCGGGATACTCCCGACGGAAAAGTCCGCGCTCCTGGAGAACAGGGACGACGCCTTCGAGGAACAGGTCCTCGTCGCGACGGATGTAGGGAGGCAGGATGACGAAGCCATCACACGCACGCTGGGCGTACCAATGGGCCAACTGACTGGCGACTTCCTCCGGCGTACCGACGGGCGCGAAGAAGGAGAGGCTTTCAGCGTACCATTTTCCGACCTCGGCAACCGTCATTTTCTGTTCAATGGCGCGCTTGATGACGTATTGGAAACGGCCGACGCTGCCCGTGATCTTGTCGGTGATATCGGGGAAGGGTGCATTCTGGGGGAACTGGGCGAGGTCGAAGTTCATGCTCGCCGACATGAAGCTGAGGCCTGCCTCGGGCAGAATGAGTTCCTTGAGCTCTCGTTCCTTGTCCAGTGCTTCCTTACGGGTGCGACCGACCACGGGGACGATGCCGGGGAGGACCTTTACGGCGTTCTCCGAGCGGCCGCCTTCGACCACCTTTTCCTTGAAGCTCTTGTAGAAGCTTCGTGCGCGCTCCAGTTCAGCATGGACGACGAAGATCACCTCGGCATTCTGCGCCGCGATCCCCTGGAACCGGTCCGAGACGCCAGCCTGAATGAGGACCGGACGACCCTGCGGCGGGCGGGGTACGTTGATAGGCCCGCGGATTTTGAAGAAGTCGCCTTCGTGGTCGATGTAATGGAATTTGGTGGAATCCGCGAAGACGCCGGACTTCTTGTCGAGGACGAGCGCATCGGCTTCCCAGCTATCCCATAGCTTGCCCATGACGTCCGCAAATTCGATGGCGCGGAGGTAGCGCTCCTCGTGTCCGAAATGTTGCTCCCGGCCGAAATTGCGCGCCTCGCCATCGCTTACGGAGGTGACGAGGTTCCAGGCAGCGCGACCGCCGCTGATATGGTCGATGTTCGCTAACATACGGGCGGCGGCATAAGGCGAGGCATATGATGATGAGATCGTGCCGCCTATGCCGATGTGATCGGTGACGGCTCCGAGCGCCGCCAGTGTGGTCAAGGGCTCGGGCCGGGTGACGAGACGATACTTCACCGTGTCGGCAAAGTGCTGGCCGTAGTTGTCGTCGATCGAAAGCTTGTCAGCGACGAAAAGCATGTCCAGCTTCGCAGCTTCTGCGCGGCGGGCGACGGTCTTGTAGAGCGCCCAGTCGACGCCGCCGGAGGTGGCCGACTCCGGGAGCCGCCAACCTCCGAGATGTGTGCCTGCCTCGAGATAAAGAGCGAGATGCATCCGTACGCCTTCCTGAGATAATCATTCTCAGGAAGACTATTTATATACAATCTATCGTCAATATAGAAATAATGGAATAATATCTGATCTCGAAAGAAAGCCTCAAGGGACTAATTATACGCGGGTTGAGGAAACAATTTCCTAGTGGACAACAATTCTCGCGAATGGCTGCCTACCACGATAGCGTCGAAATTGTCGCACGCGTGCATCCCTGATCAGTCGGGGGTAAAGCTAACTTCTGTCCTTCACGGCGGTGGGGCCGGAATCCGCCCGTATGAGCTATCGAGTCGGGTGACTGACGGGAAGGCAACATGTCTGGGATGTTCACCGATATCTCCAATGCGGGAGGGTCTAAGTCTCAATCAGAATTTCGGGCGCCACCTCTGGAAGGATGGGGGTGCTGATCGGGGTGTAGAGATCGACATCAGCCGCAGTTCGCAACGTTGCGACAAGTGCATAACGAACCGCTGTATTACCCCTTCTCTGACCGGTATTCTCCCGCCACCATCCGCCAGTCGGATAGATGGCGATAGCGTCACGCTGGGAGAGCTCGACGGCGTTTCCCTCCCAGATATCCCCATGCAGCGATCCCCGATTGCGAAGAACGGGACCAAGCGTCCAGCCTGCATCTCCCGCCGCCCTTGCCGGCGGCCTGGCCCCGGCCGCGGCATTGATGCGACGCAAGAAGACATCGGGGCGCTCGTCGCCCGGTTTCAACGCAAACCGCAATCCATGCGAAGCGTAGCTGTGACGGCGTGTTTGGCCACGCTCCCCAGGATTGGGCTCAATGAAATAGCTGAGCGTGATCCGCAACTGAACCTGGGTTTCACCAAGAGCCTCGAGTTCCTCTGTTGGCCAGGGAAGCGCGTGCAGGACCATGTCCTTGGTCTCGATCTTGCTGCCCACGGTCTTGAATGGTTGCATCTGGTTCTCGATGACCATGGTGACATCGTTATCGAGACTTCCAAGGGCGCGCACCAGTGATGGAACCCCGAAACCGTAACGCCGAATCAAGGCATTCTTGTTGATCCCGCCGAGATGGGCTTTCATCGTCGGTGTCCATTCCGCCGAATGGACGATCAGGGCTCTGACCGTCTCGGGCCACAGATCAGGACGCTGCCCCAGGATCTGCGCGCCCATCCTTGCCGCGAGCGCAGTTGCTGCACTGGTCTCGCCGGTCGTCGTGAACGCCCGGTGCTCGGGCGTCCGATAGGTCGTCAGCAGCGCGAGATCGTCAAGGTGATCACCAATGAGCGTCGCCGGATCTACGCCCAGATTGCCACCCTCGAAGACAACATCGGGTTTGAGGGGCCAATCGTGGTTCCAAGTGACGGAGGTACGGCTACGTGGCATGAGATCGCCGACCTGGGCCATGACACCCCATCCGTTGAAGACCGGGTCGGTGATCGCCGTCTTCTCGGTAAATGCTCCGACCGTCAGCACATTCCACGCCTGGGCCGGGCTTTCGATCGGCGTGATATCGTTGCGAACGAGATAATCGTTCTGATGAATGTCCTCACGAATATTGCCGGCAGAAACCGCAATCAGGCGCGGCGCATTGTCGGCGCCATAGGCAAGTGCGTCGAGAGCCGCAGACCATGACGACGGACGGCCGCGCCAGTGATCGCCGTCACTGGTCAGGGCAAGGCAGATCGCGCGAGGCCGGTCCGGTGCGACGATCTCGGCACGCGCTATCGATTGGGCGGTGATGGCGCCGAAGAGATCGGGGTCATTCGCGCCATGGTCAGGCAGGATCTTCACCGACTCCAGCCGGTGCGTCAGTATGATCTGCCCGGCTCCGGCGAGGACATCGGTCAGGTCACCGTATAGGGCGACGCCGGAAAGCTGGGTGCCATGTCCGCCGTGCCCCTGATTACTGGTGTCTTCGACGTTCCAGCCAGGATCGAATGCCTGCTGATCCACTGCTGCGAGCGCCGGGAGGATCAAAGGGTGACGTCGGGTAGAGCCTGAATCGAGAAGGCAGACGGCGGGACGGTCACCATCGGGGGCCACAATGCGGCCCGCCGTCTCCGCAGCCCAGGCGCGTTGCTCGGCGCCGTCCATCTCCATAAAGAAGGCCGGTGTATCGCGGGCGGTTCGTAGCTCTGCGATCGTGTCGGTGTGCGCAATGATCCGCCCGAGGGTTTCGGCGCTCGCGTGGACGATCAACACCTCGCGCTCCGGAAACTGAAGGGCATGTTCACGCACCGGAAGCTCCAGTCGCTCAGCCGCCGTCGCAAAGGTATCTCTGGTCCCGAGACGCAGCCAGACCTCCCACCAGATGGCCGTACCGGGCACCGGAAAGAACGCCTCGTCATCCGTATAGAGGGATCTGGCCACCGCAAGACGCGCGGTCTCAAGTGAGGCCACGAGCACTTCATTCTTGGGTCCGTTGTTTCTTTCGACGATCTCACCGTCCACCTCGACCCGTTGGATCCGGTCCTGGTCGCGATATTCGGCCACCTTCTTGAGGTAATAGTCGCGCTGGCGCTCGGGGACGAAGACGGTGGCGGCAATCGCGTTCCCTCCCTCCCCTATCGGGCGAACGCTAACAAGTTCGATCGGAAACCTGCCCTGGCGGTTTTCGAGCTTATCGACGATCTCGCTCTGGGATGAAGGGAGTTCGAACTCAAGATAGAAACCTGGCGTTCCACCCGCAAGGTCGGGCTCGCGGGCTCTCAATTGCGCTTCCGCGTCTGCCACTGCGCGGGTAAGGGCTTCTGTCAGCTTTACAGCATGCTGAGCCCTATCGCGCACCGGCACGGTTGTGCCGCCACCTCCGCCTCTGGCAGTGTAGTCCTGGATGTTCCCGTGACCGGGCAAATAAACGTGTGGGAGTGGACGCGGTGGTTCTTCTGCCATCGATTATTGCGACGCCGCTCCTTTGCGTTCGGCTATCGCGAGGGACAGATCGTTCTGGGTGATGCGGTCCCGGTCGGACAGGACGACGAGTTTCGCGGCGTCGGCCGCAGCGCGGGCAATCTCGGCCTGGCTCAAACCGGCAGCATCTGCAACCGCTTTTGTCCAGTCGATATCCTGGGTGTCGAAGCCGGATAGGCGCGCTTGCAAAATGCCGGTCGCGACTTCAACGCTCGGCAATGCATACTCGATGACGTCATCGAACCGCCGAAAGAGCGCTGGATCGAGCAATTCCGGGTGATTAGTCGCCGCCACCACCAGACCGTCACTCTCATCCTCCTCGAGGAATTGAAGGAACGAATTGAGGACACGCCGGATCTCGCCCACGTCATTGCGTTCCGCGCGCTTCGCGCCGATCGCATCGAACTCGTCGAAGAAGTAGACGCCTTTGGTTTCAGCCATCGCCGAGAACACCAGCCGCAACTTTGAGGCGGTCTCCCCCATGAACTTCGTCATCAAGCCATCGAGCTGCACGGTGAACAACGGCGTATGGAGTTCACCGGCGAGCGCAGCCGCGGTCATTGTCTTTCCGGATCCGGGGGGACCGATGAGCAACAGTTTGCGCCGTGGGGCCAGCCCATGGCTGCGAAGCTTATGCTGTTGTCGCTGCTCGAGAATGACTCGTTTCAAACGAGCTTCGAGCTCCGCAGGAAGGATCATGCTCGACAACCGAACGTCAGTGTAGCGCACCGCAACCAGGTTCGCGAGATCACCGCGTGGCTGCGCAATAGGAACAGGGGCTTTCTTGCGCCCGGAGGTACGATCCTTGTTGGCGCGCGCTGCATCGACAAGCTCGCGGAGTTGCACAGCCACCTTTCCATGACCCCTGCGGGCCTCACTTGCTGCAGCCTGCAATGCAATCGTCAGGAACTGCTCGTCGTCGCCTTCGACGTGGCTCTTCAGCAGCGAGATCAACTGCTGCGCCGTGGTCATGACGACTGAGCTCGGTTCATAGATCGAGCTCCTTCTGATTGAATGGTCCACATTTGCGTCATCGTGTCCCTCTCGCGGTGACTTTTTGGCACTTTCGAGAGATAGACGCCTCTCCCAAAGAACTGGTTAAAATCCAGTTTAATGATCGCCATAGCGAAAAGCAATTTGAACGGAGCAACAGTTCCCAACATTTGAGACTGCAACGAGAGCAAATTCTTTCCTATCAGCTTGATGGATACATTCGCATGGTTATCCATCTATCTCACTCGGCATTGCGTTAGCGATCGAGACCAGCGTCGAACGCATCCAAGCGGGAGCCCGGACCGCATTGGATGCTAGCGTCTTCTTGTCGCTGGCCGACAGTCGACGCGAGGCGATCTGCGCAACGTCGGCGGCACGCACCGCCCCGACGTGACGAAGGGCCTGAACAACTGTGCCGGCAGCACTGCCCGGAGCAATAAGGTGCTTGGGCGAAGCGTGGCGCAGATCAACGACGCGCTTATCGAGCACAACACGGCGCGACGGGCCATCAGTCAGATAGATGCTATGTGCGGGGACCTGTGTTGACAGGCCAAGGGCATTCGCCGCGCGCGCACCGGCGATCTGCACCTGAGATCCGGTCTCCCGCGCCAACGCTTTCGCCACATCGTCAGGCCTAGGCGAAAGGGCCCCAAGTTGCGGATGAACCTTTGGGAAGTCGTACAGGCCTCGCGTCAGGCGCCGAAGCTTTCCATTCCTGGCCAACCGAGAAAGCGCTTGGTCGACGGCCGCGCGCGCGGCCACGTCCAGGAAATCACTGGGCGTGAAGACACTGCCGCGCCCGCCGGCACGGGCACGCTTCATAATTAGGTCTGGAACTGATGTCGCGAGGGGTTTCATGCGTCAGAAATTAGGCTATATTTTTCTGACATTCAAGAGCGCGCTTCATGTTCGAACAATATGAGTAGATCCAAGGCGACCATTCACACGGTCGTCGTTCAGTCTACTGCCGGCACGGCTCTGCTTTCTTACATACGAAAGCAATGCCTTGAGTGCGGCGGAGATATTCCGGTTCTTTGGATAACACAGCATGAACCCCGGATGGGGGGCGACCCAGCCTTCCAGGAGTGAAATCAGACTGCCGTCGTCCAGAAAAGGCTTCGAAATTGGCTCTATGCCATAGCCTATGCCCTTGCCGCTGAGAGCGGCTGAAAGTGTGTAGGTCGAATCCGACACGATGAGCGAACCGCTGACAGCAACCTCGAAGCGTTCTTGACCGCGCTGAAACTCCCAGGGGTAGATTGCTCCGGTGTGGGGGCCTCGAAAGTTGATGCAATTATGATGAACGAGGTCTCCCGGTTCAGAGGGCGCCCCGAAACGGGCGAGATATCTTGGTGAGGCGTAGACAATGCGCTTTAATTCCGGTCCTAACCGAATAGAGACCAGATCGTCCTGGATGCTCCGGTTAGGGATGACCGCAGCATCAAACCCGGACACCGCGATGTCGACGAGCACATCTCCAATCGTGAGATCGATGGTAATGTCCGTGTAAGCGGCTTCGAAGCCATTAAGAAGCGGTTCCATATAAAGCCGCATCGGCATACGCGGGACGCAAAGCTTCAGCGTCCCGGAGGGCTTTTCCCGAGGCTCCGTCAGGTCCTCCATCAAGGTGTCGAATTCGGACATCATTGGCCCGAGGCGCCGGGCCAATCGACTTCCAGCTTCGGTCAATCTGACCGTTCTCGTCGTACGCTGCAGCAGTTTCGTCCCAAGCCGCCCTTCCAGAACCTGGATTGTGTAGCTGAGAGTGGAAGGCGCGATTTTCAGGGCTGCTGCGGCCCGAACGAAACTGCCGGAATCCACGATCATCATAAAAGCACGCAGATTGCCAAAGTCGGTGCCCCGCATTCTTCGAACCTCTCGAATAGTGAAATCGATAACAAACATATAATCGACAGGAATATGCACCAAAGTCTATATAATTAGTAGACTTTTGCTTCCTAAATAGGCCCGCCGCCCGCAATTTGAAACCGTCTGTCATGGGCGCGGCACCTCCTTATTCCTGAAGCAAAGAACGATATGCAACGAGAACTTCATTTCACCGCAAATTACAATCTTGGCCTCGGCTTGCACCCAGCGCGATGGCGCCTCATCGACAACCCCGCGCAGTTTCTCGATGTGAACGCTCACATCGAGGTCGCGCAGATCGCGGAGAAGGCAGGTTTCGACGCTGTTTTTCTATCGGACTTCCAAAGCCTTCCGATGGAGCCGCCAGTCGAACCGTGGCACGCACTCGATCCATTGCTGGCACTTTCGGCGATAGCGGCGAGAACTGAATCCGTGGGACTGATCGCCACTGTTTCCACGACATTTTCCGAGCCCTACGAACTCGCCCGCAAGCTCTCTTCGCTCGATCATATCAGCGGTGGCCGTGCTGCCTGGAATATTGTGACAAGCTATCTTCCGGAAGCAGGCTGGAATTTCGGCATGGACCTGCCGACGCATGACGAGCGTTACGACCGTGCGGAGGAGTTCGTGAGCGTTGCAAAGGCTCTCTGGGCAAGCTGGGGAGACGGTGCGCTATTACTCGACCAGGCTGGCGGCACGTTCGTCGACTGGAAGAAGGTCAGCCATCTCAACCATGTTGGAATGCATTTTAAAGTCCGTGGGCCCTTGCAGGTGCCGACCAGCCCGCAAGGAAAGCCCATCCTGGTACAAGCCGGATCCTCCGAGGTCGGCCTTAGCTTCGGCGCAAGGCACGCCGACCTGATCTATAGCCTCCAGACCAACCTCGAGGCGGCCCAGGCGGGTTACAGAAGGACGAAGGATGCGGTGCGCAAGGCGGGGCGCGATCCCGACCGGACGCTGTTCATGCCTGGAATCTATCCGGTCGTTGGCTCAACCGAAGAAGAGGCGCTCAGAAAAGTTGAACGACTCGACGCGCTTCGCGACCTCGCCGCCGATGCGCGCTGGTTCGGGATTCGTCTTGGTGTCCCTCTTGGTGGCGAGGACCTCGACAAACCGGCTCCGACCCGCGCTCAGGCTGACTTCACACCTGCGGTTTCAACCGGGATTTCGGAATCCACCTGGCAGATGATCGAGCGGCGGCCCGGCGCGACGCTGCGGGAAATCCTGCTCAGTTCGCAGGGACGCAACCGCTTTATTGCCGGGACGCCAGAGAAGGTCGCCGATGAGATTGAGTTGTGGTTCCGCAGCGGTGCGGCTGACGGCTTCAATGTCAGCGCCACGCATTTTCCCGATGGCTTCAGTTCGTTTACGGAAAGCGTCATCCCCATCCTGCAGCGACGTGGCATCTTCCGGTCGGAATATCGGCACAGCACATTGCGCGGAAACCTGGGGCTCGGTGAATGACGCGCGACCCTCACCACACGCTCACATCCACGGAATTAACGCAGAACGATCCGGTCCCGTCACCCGCTGATTTTGACGAAAGCCCAGTCGCGCGCATCTTCCGGCAGCCGACGATGCTGGGCCTCTTTCTGCCACTCAATGCCGGTGGCTGGAGTGCGTCGCATCTGCCACGCACGACGTCATGGGATTTCGGCTACAACCGCAACCTCGTACGAATCGCTGACGAACTCGGCTTCGACATCGTCTTTGGACTGTCGCAATGGCTTCCGAAAGGCGGGTTCGGCGAAGTACTGAACGGCACCTCTCTCGACCCCTTCGTCACCATGGCTGCGCTGGCGACAGAGACGAAGAATATCCTGCTCGCATCGACCGTGCATATCCTGTATGGACCTTGGCACCCGCTTCATCTGGCGCGCGCCGGCGCCACCCTCGATCACATCACAAATGGCCGCTGGGGCCTCAATGTCGTGACCGGTCATCGCCGGATTGAACACGAGATGTTCGGCGGCTCGCAGATCGAGCACGATCAGCGGTACAGGCTCGCCGACGAATTCGTCAATGCGCTGAAGGCATTGTGGCGCTCGGACGAGCCCGTCACCTTTTCCGGTAAATCGCCATGGCGGATCAAAGAGGGCTTCATCACGCCGAAGCCGCGTTTCGGCCGACCCCTTCTGATCAGCGCGACAGGCTCGCCCGCCGGCATAGACTTCGCTGCGCGGCAATCGGATATCGTCTTTGTCACTAGCCCCGGCGGGGGCAGTTTCGAGGCAGCGCGGGCGTCGCTCGGCGCCCATACCGCCACCGTCAAGGCAGCTGCGGCTCGAAACGGGCGCACAATCCGCGTCATCCTCAATCCAATCATCGTCTGTCGCGACACGGATCAGGAAGCTCAGGAATACTATGGCGCGATTGTTGCCGCCGTCGAGCAGAGGAATGTCGGCGGGCTGCATAACATTGCTGACACGAAGGATTTCGACAAACGGCTGGTCAGCGACGCGCAGGCGTGGGCGAAGAGCAACGATGTAAACTCGGTCGATGCGATCGCTGTCGGGGGGAATGTCCGGCTCGTCGGCTCGCCTCAACGGATCGTCGAACAGCTTGCCGCTTTGCATGCCGAAGGAGTGGACGGTTTCCACATCTCCTTCTTCGACTACCTGCCCGACCTCACCCATTTCGGACGAACCGTTCTCCCGCTGATGCGGGCAGCCGGTTTGCGGCTCTAGGGGTGATGAGATGACAGTTCAACAAAAAATCGCGTCGGGCCGATCAAGCGGGAGAACGGTGTCGCAAGAGCGTCTCAACCAGCTCAGTGAACAGACGCGTCGCGCAATCGCGCAGCTCGAACCGGTCACTCTGGATTGGGTTGCTCCGGTCGCCACAGATATGGACGTTGCCGTCATCGGCGGTGGTCAGAGTGGTGTTGCCATTGCGTTTGGACTGCGCCGTGCCGGCATCCGACGGGTGCAGGTTTTCGATGCCGCCACGCCGGAAACAGCGGGCGTCTGGAATACCATAGCCAGGATGCACACGCTTCGCGCGGGCAAGGGATTTACCGGTCTCGAACAGGGCATCCCTGAACTGACATTCGAGCACTGGTACGTTGCGCTTCATGGTGACGCCGCATTTGCCGCAATGGCGGAAATACCCCGCACCGTCTGGCTCGACTATCTCAACTGGTATCGCGAAACGGCGGGGATCGACGTGCGATGGCAGCATCGCCTGATTTCGATCGATCCGCGTTCGGACGCCGAAAACGCACCGCTCAATCTGCGCTTTGAACTGCAGGACAAGGGCGTGATAGATCTGTCAACACAGACGATCGTACTGGCAACTGGCCTGGACGGCTTGGGCGAACCCTATATACCGTCGGTTCTTTCCCACACTCTTCCTCCCGACCGCCTTGTCCACACGAACGACCTCATTAATTTCTCTAGCCTTCGCGGCTTGAGCGTGGGTGTGGTCGGAGCGGCCGCATCCGCGTTCGACGCAGCGGCTGTCGCGCTGGAACATGGTGCAGCGAGTGTGCATCAATTCGTCCGACACGGCGATCTCGTAGAGGCCAACGATCAGGCCGCCGCCAGACCCTCGGCTGACAAGCTGTTCTTTCCGGAATTCGATGATGCAATGCGATGGCGTTTGATTTTGGAGCGCCGGCGACGCAGCTCCGCGCCGGATGCGGCCATCGCCCGGGCCTGCCAGCATCCGAACCACTATCTCCATTTCAACGTTGCGGCAGAACAGATTGTAGCTCTTGGCGACGATATCGTAGCGAGAACGACGACGGGCGATATAATGCTGGACACGGTCATTGCCGCGACCGGCTATAGGCAAAACGTTTATGCCCGGCCGGAACTGACCGCCGCGGCTCCCCACATTCTCCTCTGGCAAGACCGCGTTGCGGCGGCGGAGGGGGAAAGCGGCTGGTCTTCGCATCCCTATCTTGGGAAAGGTTTTGAATTGCAGGAGATAGAGCCTGGTTCGGCGCCATGGCTTAAGCGTATCCATGTCTATACCTTCGCGGCGATCATCAGTCACGGCATCCATGCTGGCGATATCGGCAGCGCCGCGATCGCACTGCCCCGCCTGATCGCGGCAGTCGCTCGCTCACTCTTTATCCATGCTCGCGCGGACTACGAGCGGCTTGCGAGCCTCGGGCCGTCCATCGCGGTCGACCGCGTCGCTCCCTCACCCGTCTCCGGACCTTGGGAGGCAGCTCCATGAAGAGGCTTACGCGGGTTGGCCGCAGTCTGCTACGCAACCTCATTCAGGCGGTCCCGACGATGTTCGTCATCGTCACGCTCGGTTTCTTCGTGCTGCAGCTCGCGCCTGGGGATGCCGCCGATTACATGGCGGCCGAATCCGGTGCCGCCACGCAGGAAACGGTGGCCGACATTCGCCGGGCTTTCGGGCTCGATCTGCCGCTGCTCGATCAGCTTGCGAACTACTATACAAGTCTGGCGCATTTCAGTCTCGGCATATCTCCCCGCTACGGTGTCCCCGTCGCCGATCTCATCATGGAGCGTCTGCCGGGTACCCTGACGCTCATGGTTCTTGCGATCGTCATCGCCCTGCTGGTGGGGATCGCAGCTGGCACGATCATGGCACTGAACGCAACGCGCGCGGCCGATCGCATTCTTTCGGTGGCATCGCTGCTGTTCTACTCAGTCCCGACATTCTGGATCGGATTGATCTTCATCATCGTCTTCTCGGTGAAGCTCGGCTGGCTACCGGCTGGCGGCATGAAAACCATCGGCGCTTCCTCGGGGGGCTTTGGCTGGCTTATCGACCGCGTCTCTTATGCATTGCTCCCCGCGACGTCACTGGCGCTCTATTACATGGCGATCTACGCACGTCTCACCCGATCTTCTATCCTTGAGGTCATCGGGCAGGATCACGTCCGCACCGCAAAGGCGAAGGGTCTGGCGCCACGACAGGTTGTCCTTCGCCACGTGCTGCGCAACGCGCTCATCCCGATCACCACGGTGGCCGGTATCCACGTGGCCGGCATTCTTGGCGGCGCCATCGTCATCGAAACGGTCTTCAGTTGGCCAGGCATGGGTCGGCTTGCCTTTGATGCCGTCATGGCGCGTGAATATACGCTGTTGCTCGGCATCATGCTGGTCTCGTCAGTCCTGGTGATTTGCGTCAACGCTATCGTCGACATCATCCAGGCTGCCCTCGATCCCAGAATCGAGGTGCGCTGATGAGCGGCTTCGATATCGAATCCTCAACCGCACGCATGGCAGCCGGTGAAGCCCCCTGGAGCAACATCGGCAATCCTGTCATTGCGCGCTCGGTCCTGCGCGACTTTCTCTCGAACCCGGGCGCGACAGCCGGTCTCATGACACTCAGCATTATAATGCTCCTGGCGCTGTTGGCCCCGTGGCTGGCTCCGGGCGATCCGCAGTCGATTGTCGGCCCTGAGCGTCTTTGGCCCGGAGAAAATCCGGACTTTCTACTCGGCACGGATTCACTCGGTCGAAGCGTCTGGGCGGGACTGGTACATGGCGCCCGTGTCTCGCTGCTGGTGGGGATTTCCGCAACAATTCTCGGTCTGGTGTTCGGTGGACTTATTGGAGCCATCGCCGGCTATTGCGGCGGCTGGATCGACGATCTCATCGTCCGGTTCATCGAGATATTCCAGACCATTCCTAGCTTCGTCCTGCTGGTCGTTCTCGTCGCCTTCGCGACACCGACAATCGGTACGGTCATCGTCGGCATCGCACTTGTGTCCTGGGCGATGATCGCGCGTCTCACCCGCGCCGAGTTCCGCTCGATCCGGGAGAAGGATTTCGTCATGGCTGCCAGGGCGTCTGGCATTTCGGCGCCACGGATCATTCTGCAGGAAATCCTGCCCAACGCCCTGCCCTCGCTCATCGTGGTCTCATCGATCATGGTTGCCTCGGCGATCCTGATGGAATCTGCGCTGTCCTTCATGGGGCTTAGCGATCCGAATACCGTCACTTGGGGATCAATGATCGGCGCCAGCCGCGAGGTGATCCGCAGCCACTGGTACCTCACGCTCATGCCCGGTGGGTGCATCGTCCTCACCGTGCTGGCGCTCAACCTCATCGGGGATGGCCTCAACGACGCGCTCAACCCGCGGATCAGGCGCAAAGTCCGCTCGCGGAAAGCAGTGGAATGATGGCGATACCTTTGCTTGGTGTCCGCGACCTCTCAGTCCGATATCACAGCCGGAGCGGTGAAGCGGTTGCCGTCGAGAACCTTTCCTTCGACATCGCCGCCGGCGAGGCTGTCGCTCTGGTCGGCGAATCCGGTTGCGGGAAAAGCACGACTGCCCTTGCGCTGTCCAACCTCCTGCCGGACGAAGCGTCCAGCAGCGGCGAGGTGACCTTCGATGGCCTGGATCTCTTCCGCCTCCCACCCAAGGCATGGCGGCCCATTCTCGGACCCCGGATCGGCATGATCTTCCAGGAGCCGATGAGCGCTCTCAATCCGGTCTATACGGTCGGAGACCAGATCGCCGAGGTACTGCACGCCCATGAACGGCTGTCCCGGAAGGCTGCACGTTCGCGGGTTCTGGAATTACTCGATCTGGTGTCAATGCCGGAACCACACCGTCGTATCGCGTCCTATCCACACGAACTGTCCGGGGGCCAGAGACAGCGTGCCATGATCGCCCAGGCGATCGCGCTCACGCCGCTCCTGCTGATCGCAGACGAACCGACCACGGCTCTCGACTCGACGATCCAGAGCCAGATCCTCGAATTGATCGATCGTCTTCGGCGCGATCTGTCCATGGGCCTGCTTCTCATCTCCCACGATCTGACACTGGTGTCGCGCTGGACCGACCGCGTGGTCGTCATGCACAACGGCAAAAGGATGGAAGAGCTCAAGGCAGAGCATCTGTTTCAGGAAAGCCAGCATCCCTACACGAAAGGGCTGATCGGCGCATCGATCCGTCTCGGCGATGGACGCCACGCTTCATCGGAGCGGCTGAACGAGATCCGGACCCACAGGAACAGCAACGGCACAACCAGCTTCGAGATCCGTAGCCCGCCGGTTGCAGCGGAACCGCGCACCAATGCAACGGCAGATGCGCTTCTGGAAGTCGAGGATCTCACGGTTCGCTATGACCCCGCTAGCAAGACACCGCCTGCCGTCGATCGTGTGACCTTCGAACTCCTGCGCGGCGAAACGCTCGGGCTGGTCGGAGAATCCGGTAGCGGCAAGTCTTCGCTTTCAAAGGCGCTCAGCCGTCTGATACCCGTTGCCGGCGGACAGATCCTGTTCGAAGGTCAGGACATCACCCACGCAGGTGGAGCCGACCTGCGCGCCTTCCGCGGGCGCGTGCAGATGATCTTCCAGGATCCTTATTCTTCCCTAAACCCGCGCCGGACCGTTGGAGATATTCTCGATAGCGTGCTGCATGCACACAAGTATCGCAATTCCGCCGACAGGCAATCGCGCATAAGCGAAGCTCTCGACCAGGTCCGCCTGCCACGTTCGGCGGTGGAGCGCTTTCCCCATGAATTCTCCGGTGGGCAGCGTCAACGGATCGCGATTGCCAGAGCCCTGATCGTGCGGCCCTCGCTCGTCATCTGCGACGAACCGGTATCGGCACTCGACGTGTCCGTTCAGGCGCAAATTCTCAACTTGCTTGCCGATCTCAAGGAGGAAGCCGGTCTTTCCTATCTCTTCATCTCCCACGATCTGGCTGTCGTGAAATACATCTCGGACAGGATCATGGTCATGAAGGATGGACACATCATCGAGCGCGGCAACCACCAAAATTTATGGAGCAATCCCTCCCATGAATACACGAGGAAGCTGATCGCAGCAGCTTCGTAACGGCAACGGACTCCCTAAAACAACAGAACCCGAAACTTCACGAGCCAGGAGAATTTCATGATCAAACTGTCGCGCCGGACGTTCAACGCCGCCCTCGGAATCGGCGCATTGGGTACCGCCATACCCGGTATTTCGTTCGCTCAAACTACGCCGGTGCGTGGCGGTACCGCCCGCATCGTCGCCGCCAGCGAACCCGCCATGCTCATCGAATTGTTCCAGAACACCGGCAACGCCGGCGTCGGTTCCCGTGTCATCGAAGGGTTGTTGAAGGTCAGTTTCGACCGGACCTTCAAACCACATCTTGCGGAGAGCTGGGATATCAGCGCGGATGGAAAGACCTACACTTTCCACCTGCGCCCGGGCATCAAGTGGCATGACGGTCAACCGTTCACCTCCGCGGACGTTGCATTCTCGCTGCTGACGTTGAAGGAAACCCATCCGCGCCGGCGTGTGACGTTTGCATCGCTCGAAAAGATCGACACGCCCGATCCACTGACGGTCGTCGCCCAGTTCAAGACACCGGTTCCATTCCTGTTGCCGGCCCTTTCCGGCATCGCTTCGCCCATCATCCCGAAACACCTCTACGAAGAGACGGATATTCGGGCGAACCCCTATAACGCAAAACCGATAGGCACGGGCCCCTACGTGTTCAAGGAGTGGGAACGCGGCAGCCATATCCTGCTCGAACGCAATCCCGATTACTGGATCAAGGATCTGCCCCTGCTCGATGCTGTGGTGACACGGTTTATCGTTGATGTCAGCGCCCGCGGGGCGGCTTTCGAGGCGGGAGACGTCGATGTAGGCTATCACACACCCGTGCCGCTCGACGAGATCAAGCGCCTTGGCGACGATCCGCGCTTCGGCGTCGAGACTCGCGGTTACGAGCTTGAAGGCAGTCTGAACCAGTTGTTTTTCCGTCTGGATCATCCGATTCTCAGCGATCTGCGTGTTCGCCAGGCTTTCGCTCACGCCATCAATATCGACGACTACATCCGTCTCGTCTGGAAGGGATATGCTGTGCCGTCCCCGACCGCGATTGCACCGTCGATGGCAGAATATCACGATCCAAGTATCGGCTTCTATGCCTTCGACAAGGCCAAGGCGGAAGCGCTTCTTGATGAGGCCGGCCACAAGCGTGGTGGTGATGGGAAACGGTTCGCGCTGCGCCTTACCTACAATCCTGTCTACGGGCCAACCCGTGTCGGCGCAGAATTCCTCCGATCCGCCTTCGGCGACATCGGCGTCGACGTGGCGATCCAGAGCTACGACTACGCGACCTACATCAAGAGCGTCTATACCGACGCGGCCTTCGATATCGACCTCCAGCATCTTGCCAACGGTTATGATCCGACGGACGGCATCCAGCGCGGCTACTGGTCGAAGAACATCAAGAAGGGCGTGCCGTGGTCCAATCACTCCGGCTACAGCAATGCCGAGGTCGATGAAATCTTCGAGAAAGGATCGATCGAAATCGATCCGGCGAAGCGCAAAGAATACTTCGTCAGGTTCCAACACATCCTTCACCGCGATCTGCCGGCGGTAAACCTCGTTCAGTTCCAGAACCTGACGCTCTATCGCAAGACGCTGCACAACCACACCGAGGATTCGTCCGGGCATTCGGTCGACTTCGCCGCTGCGTGGCTGGGAAGCTGAGCTTTATCCGGCAGGCGGGCTCCACAGGCGCCGCCTGCCACGTAGCGCGACAACACCGTCATTATTTCCAAATTGTAAGTGAACGCCCTTGACCCATCATCCTCATACCTGGCCGACAATCGACACACCCGCATTCCGCACACTCGTGGCAATTTTCCGGCCGGTGTTCGCCGAAATCGCCGAAGGCTCGCGCCAAAGAGATGCGACACGCACACTCCCGCGCGATGAAGTCGCAAGGCTGAAAGCGCTCAAATTCGGTGCGCTGCTTCTCCCCAAAGATAAAGGCGGTTTGGGAGCGACACCGCTGGAACTCCTTGCATTGCTCGTCGAGCTTGCAGAGGCAGACTCGAATGTCGCGCAGATCTTCCGCGCCCATTTCGGATTGCTCGGACAGCTTCTCGACGAACCATCCAACGCCTGGACGAGGCGTTGCATCGACATCATCGGATCCGGGGAGATCATCTCCGCTGCAGCGACGGAGGTTGGAAATGCCACGCTTGGCAAATTTTCGACTTCCATCATAAAAACCAATGAGGGCCATCGTCTCAACGGCCAGAAATTCTATACGACCGGCGCTCTGTTCTCGGAATGGATGACTGTCAGCGGCTTGAACAATGCTGACGAGCTGATCATAGCGCTTATAAAAACGACGGCGCCAGGAACGTCCATTGTCGATGACTGGAACGGTTTCGGACAGAGACTGACCGCCAGTGGGACCGCCGTATTCGATCAGGTCCTTCTGCACGATGACGATATTGCGCCATCGGCATCGCGGTGGCCGTTCCTGACGGCCTTCGCTCAATTGGCCCATCTGGCAACGCTTGTCGGAATCGGGCGGGGGGCGTCCACTGCCGTTGCGGACTATGTGCGGTCACGCAAACGGACATATTCCCACGCGGCTGCCAGCACCGCGAGCGACGATCCGCAGGTGCTCCAGCTCGTCGGTAAGGTGTTTGCCAATGCGCACGGGGCAAACTCGATCGTACTTTCAGCCGCCGACGCCTATCACCGCGCTGTTGCTAAAGGCTGCAGGGAAAGAACGGAGATCGGCAAACTCGAGGTGCAGATTTACCAGGCACAGGTCGTCGTCCACCAACTCATCCTAGATGCGACGACCGTCCTCTTCGACGGACTGGGAGCGTCTGCGCTCAGCAACGAGTTGGGGCTGGATCGCTATTGGCGAAACGCCCGCGCCATCTCCTCCCACAATCCGGTCATCTACAAGGAGCGTCAGATCGGTGATTTCGCGGTTAACCGCAGCCTGCCGCCGGATCTTTGGACCACCGGCATTGGAAAGGCCTAGCGGATGTTTCGCGTCGAGGCTGGTCAACCTCACCTCAGCCGGCGCTGAACCAGATCGCGTGACTTAATTAGGAGATCTTATGGGAAATAAGCTGTTCGTTCTCGACCTGGGTGAAATTCGTGTCGACGAAAACTTCATCATCGCCAACTCCACTTTTGTTACGCCGCAGAAGCCGACGGTGAGTAGTCGTCTGATCGACATTCCGGTCTCCGCCTACCTCATCCAATGCACCGATGCCACGGTCCTCTACGACACAGGATGTCACCCGGAATGCATGGGAACGAATGGCCGATGGCCCGCGCAATCGCAACTGAACGCGCCCTATATCGGGGCGTCGGAATGCAATCTGCCGGAACGGCTGAGGCAGCTCGGCCTTTCACCGGACGATATTTCGACGGTGGTCCTGTCGCATCTTCACAATGATCACGCCGGTTGCGTCGAGTATTTCGGAAAGTCGAGGCTGATTGCACATGAAGATGAATTCGCAACCGCAGTCCGGTATTTCGCGACAGGCGATCATTCGTCGCCTTACATCGTCAAGGACATCGAGGCATGGCTTGCGACCCCGCGAAACTGGGATCTCGTCGGTCGCGATGAGAGGGAAAGAGAACTCGCGCCCGGAGTGAACCTGCTCAACTTCGGAACCGGCCATGCTTCAGGAATGCTGGGCCTGGCTGTCAGGCTTGAGAAGCAGCCCGGGTTTCTGCTCGTTTCAGACGCTTGTTACACCGCCACGAACTATGGTCCCCCTGCCCGCCGAGCAGGCGTTCTCCACGACACGATCGGTTACGATCGGACGGTCAGCCATATCAGGCAATACGCCGAATCCCGTTCTCTCACAGTCCTCTTCGGTCACGACCGGGAGCAGTTTGCCAGCCTGATCAAATCCACGGACGGATTCTATGAATAAGGAGCTCGCCAGGACTTGAACTGGCGGCGCGCCGCGGCCGTGAAAACGCCAAGGCAACTACCCCAGTAGAACTGCCCAATTGCCTCTACCTCAAACCGCATAAGCCAATACACCCTATGAAAGGATCCTTCAAATGACTTCATCTAAAGTAACTTCTTCACCCTTATCAAGCTCGCTTTCTCGCCGCCGTCTGCTCCAGGCAGGGGCGGGTCTTGCCGTGGCGGGAAGTGGATTTCTGCCCAGCTGGGAAGCACGCGCTCAGAGTTTTAAATCCGCTCCGCTGCATCAGCTTTTGCTGCTGAGCAATGAATGGAACACCATCATCAACGATGCGGCAAAGCGGGCCGCAGCTGTTCTCGGCCTTCCCTATAGTTCGGCGACGTTCAACCTCAACGATGGCACGGCCGTTACGCAGGCGCAGTCCGCCGCTGCGGCAGGTGCAAAACTCTTCCTCATCGTCAGCGCCGACGGGAGCAGTCTGAAGCGGATTGCCCGGACAGCGCAAGAAGGCGGCGGCTATGTGGTCAATGTCGGCAACAACATTCCCTGGACATCTCCGATTGACGCCGGAACCGGCTTTGCGCAGGCAATCGTTGCGCGTGAGGACGGAAATCGCGGCGGTAATATGTATGAAGCCGTCAAATACACCATTGGCCTGGCGGTGAAGAAGTTCGGGCCGGACGCCAAATTCCTGCATATCACCGGTTCGAAGGGTTCATCCTACGACAATCTGCGCACGGCGGCCGTGAAGCGTGCGCTTGCCGAATTTCCCGGTGTAACGATCGCCGGAAGTCTGCCAGGCAATTGGAGCGCCGAGGAAGGGCAGAAAGCGACCGAGGACCTCATCGCCCGCCACGGCGTGCCCAACGGCATTATCGCCCAGAATGATGGATCGCTGACCGGGGTTCTGGCAGCGCTGCGCGGTCTCAAGATCGAGGCCGGTGAGGAAGTGCTCACGGTTGGAGCGGATGGCGCAACCGATATCTTCAGGGCAATCAAGGCCGGAAAAGTCGCGGCCACCGCGTTCCAGTCTCCGGCCTATTACGGTGTCCAGGCTGTCGCCCGGCTCTTCGATGCTCTGAACGGCTATGAGGCGTCCGCCCCGGAAAGGTTCGTGGGGTTCAATGGGCTTCTCGTCACCAAAGACGATGTTGATGGTGTTCTGGCGCGCTACGTGGACAATCCGAACCTGCCCTTCGATCCGAAGCTGCTGTCGCATGTCATCAGCGGCGACAAATGGGACCCTCAGGCGCCGCTCGCCCCGATCAGGTACGACGACTACTTCACTGCCACCGGCATCGAGAAGCCTGCAGATTACCGACCTCAGGCAGACTATGCCAAGTCTATCGAAACGGGCGAGTTCGACGCTGTCACGAAGCGCTACGAGAGCGCCTACAAACTCAAGCTGGACGACTTCAGCTTCAAGGGCATCAAGGCATGAGAATGTCCATTCTGAGCGTCGAGAGCCTCACCCATTCCTTTGGTCCTTCGCCCGCCCTTCGCGATATAAACCTCGCGATCCGGTCGGGAGAGGTTGTCGGTATCGTTGGGGAAAATGGAGCTGGCAAGTCGACGCTTCTTAACGTGCTTTCCGGCACATTGAAACCATCCAGAGGAACCGTAGCGATCGGCGGCACGCCGGTCGCCCTGGAAAATTATTACGAGGCCAATCAGCGCGGGATCTGGCGGATCTTTCAGGATCCCGCGCTGATCGGGGCCCTGCCTGTCTATGAGAGCCTTTTCCTCGGCCATGAAAAGCGTTTCACGCGCTTTGGGGTGCTGAATAAGGCGAAGATGATTGATATTGCCCGCGACCTCGTGCGTTCCATGGGTATCGCGGTCGACGTCAAGCACCTGATGCTGAACTACGACTTCGCCACCCGGCAATCGCTGGAGGTCTGTCGGGCAATTCTGTTACCGAAAGTGCTGGGGTTGCCCTCCGGTTTCGTACTCTTCGACGAGCCGACAACCGGGCTTAGCCGTGCCGAGGTGGTCCGGCTTCTGGAAAGCATGGGCAGGCTTCGCAGGCAAGGCGCGGGCGTGGCCTTCGTTTCGCATCGCCTGCAGGAAGTTTTCGACGTCTGCGATCGGCTGATCGTCCTGAAGGATGGTGCGATCGTCGGAGAAGGGCCGATTTCTCAGTTCGATGAGGCCGGATTGCACCGGTTGATGGTCGGCCGGGCTTTCGAAAGCACGACGCCGGGCAAGAGGTCGACGCTCAATGAAGAGCCCTTTCTTGTCGTCAAGGGGCTTTCACGTTCCAGCCGACCGTCGGCAGGGCAACGCTTAACGCACCTCACCGACATTTCCTTCAACGTCGGAAAGGGCGAGATCGTCGGTATCGGCGGTCTTCTGGGATCGGGCAAGGGGCAACTTCTGCGCGTTCTGGCGGGCGTAACCTCCCATCGGGACGGCACGGTCGAGCTTGGGGGCATGCCGCTTGCAGGATCTATCGCCCAGCGGAAACAAAAGGGCATCGCATTCATTCCCGGTGATCGGTCGAACGAAGCGGTAGTCGTGACCGCGGATGTCGCATCGAACATTTCTCTGCCGAGCGGTCATGCCGGCGCTCGCGGTTTTTCCAACGCATTCGGCATCTGGCGTTCTGCTCGTGAGCAAAATGTCGCCAGACAGATGATCGTGTCCCTGCGGATCAAGGCCGTTTCAGGTCAACCCCTGCGTACACTGAGCGGTGGCAATCAGCAGAAGGTATCATTGGCGCGCTGGATCCATCGCGAGCCGGTGCTGCTTCTGATAGAGAATCCAACCGCTGGCGTGGATGTGGGAGCCAAGCGTGAAATCTACGCGCTTTTGCGAGATCTTACCGCTCATGGCACCTCGATCCTTTACGTTACAGATGATCTCCCGGAGCTGATCTCGCTCAGCGACCGGATACTGATCATGCGAGATGGTCGGATCGTCAGCGATATCGACAACCGCCAAACGCTCACGACCGAGCACGCCCTTGTCGCCGATATGATTGGTCCCGCCTCGAACGAGAAGACGCCGATTGTTGCGCCTTGAAGAGATTCCTATGATCCCGAAGCAGATTAGTGAAATTGAAGTTCCGCAGGCAACGGGCAAAATAGAAACCTGGAAGGCGCGTGTTGCAACGGCCATCGTTTCGCGCGAACACCGGGCGACCTGGCTGCCAGCATCGGCGCTTCTCATTCTTATTGGCTACTTCGCTTTCCAGCAGCCCGCATTCTTGTCGCCGCTCAACCTGACGGTCATGGGAGCCCAGGCCGGGCCACTGCTCTTGATCTCGCTCGGCGCGACCTTCATCGTGCTAATGGGCAGCATCGACCTCTCCGTTGCTGCTGTCGCAGCGCTCGCCTCCGCGATCAGCGCCGTTCTCCTGCAGAAATTTGGCACGGGTTACACAACGGCCCTCCTCGCCGTGCTCGGTTTCGGCATCGCTGCCGGCCTGCTCAATTCCGTTCTTTCGACAGTCCTGCGGCTGCCGTCGTTCATTGCAACTCTTGCGTCCAGTTCCATCTTTACGGGCATCATGCTGCACGTGCTTGATGGCACTGCCCTGTTCGTCAACGACGACGACTTTTCGATGCTCGCCAACGGGCAGATAATCCCGCGGGTGCCCAACGTCCTTCTCCTTTCGCTGCTGCTTTGGCTCGTGCTGAGCCTGACAACGTCCCATACCCGGTTCGGCCGGTACATCGTCGCGATAGGGGCTGGCGAGCGTGTCGCGAAACTGAGCGGCATCGCTATCAACCGCTACAAGACCTATGCGTTTGTGCTTTCAAGCACACTCGCTGCGATCGGTGGGTTCTTTCTGTTGTCGCGTTTGGGTTCCGCTACCCCCTCAATCGGGGACGGGTATCTTCTCGACACAGTCGCTGCAATCGTCGTTGGCGGCACGGCACTTACAGGCGGGGTCGGCGGCGCACAGCGCACCCTGCTCGGGGTCGCGCTTATCACTATCCTGAGCAACGGCCTGAACGTTTCTGGCGTCAGCACGTTCACCCAGGAAATCGTCAAGGGCGTTGTTATTGTGATTGCCGTGCTCACGACGATCGACCGCGTCAGCCTTCAAGACATCGTGAAATGACGACACAGTGCCCCAAGCAACGGCGATGAGAAAGTTTTTCTCCCCACGCGTGCGAAATTAGATTCGTCTAGTTCGTCTATATTTTTAATAGACAATATTAATAGAGAACTGACTTCCGTTTATTCAGTCGCCCCCTCAATATCGACGGAGAATGGCATGACAACGATCGACGGGCTGGCTCGGAGCCAGCGGATTTCCCGTTTGCGCATTCCGGACGAATCCGAACTGCCTGAAGATATTCAGGCTTTAGTTGATCGTCACCACCATGAGAACTGGGTTCGGGCGCTTTCGCTCAATCCTGACACAGCTCGCCGCTTCACCGGTCATTTCGAGCATCTGTTCGCGGCGACGGGCAGGCGGTTGCCGCTACAGGATCGCGAGTTAATCGCCGTGGTTGTCTCAGCGACGAACGGATGTGGCGTTTGCGAGATTCATCACACGCGCGCCTTTGGCGACCTGCTCAATGATCCGGGTTTTGCTCGTCGGGTCGCGCTCGACTACCATCTCGCCGACTTGTCAAAGCGACAGCGGGCTTTAGCTGATTTGGCGGTCAAGGTGACTCTAAGCCCCAAAACTATCTCGCAAGCCGACTTCGAGAAGCTCAGGGATCTTGAGCTTTCCGATGAAGAATTATTGGAGGCTGTTGAAACAGCTTCCTGGTTCAATCACACCAACAGGGTCACTATATCTTTGGGGATCCTTCCGGATGATAAATTCTTCTCATAATAACCGATTTTCCAATAGTCCGTTTAAGACTCAAGGAGGACTAAAGGATCAGTATGGGCACTTATTCCCTTGATACAAAATTGGAGGCAGGCCAACATCTCCTTGATGAAGTCTTGCTTCACACTTTTCAAAGTCGCGCTGCGGATTATGACCGGGAAAACCGCTTCTTTTTTGAGGATCTCGCCGATCTCAAAGCAGTCGGGTACCTACAGGCAGCACTGCCGGTGGAATTCGGGGGCCGGGGGCTGACCCTGTCACAGGTACTGGCCGAACAGGCGCGGCTTTCTTATCATGCACCCGCCACGGCACTGGCAATCAACATGCACCTCTATTGGATCGGTACTGCTGCTTATCTCTGGCGCCGTGGCGATCACTCAACCGACTGGATCCTCGAAGAGGCGGCAGCGGGTCGGATCTTTGCAGCCGGCCATGGCGAGCCAGGCAACGATCTTGGCCTCGCAGGCTCCAACGTGGTGGCCGAACCACTCGCCGACGGTGGCTACCGCTTTCACGGACGGAAGATTTTTACCTCTCTTTCACCCGTCTGGGACTGGCTCGGAATCCATGCACTCGATGCAAGCGATCCAGCCACACCAAAAATTGTCCATGCTTTTATTCGCCGGCAGGATCCCGGGCACCACACACGAGAAACCTGGGATTCGCATGGCGTGCGCGCGACGCGGAGTGATGATACAATCCTGGAGGGAGTGATCGCGGCAAAACCTTATGTAACGCGCGTGCTTCCAGCCGGCCCGCCGAACGATCCTTTTGTTGACGGCATCATTGCTTCGGCTGTTCTTCCGATCGGTGCTGTGTACTACGGCATTGCCAATCGCGCGTTCGACATCGCGGTGGAAACGGCTAAATCCCGCGTTTCTCCGGCACTCTCCGGTCGGACCTATGCCCATCATCCGCAAACACAGGTCGAAATCGCCAAGGCTTCTATAGAACTCGATAGTATTTGGGCTTTTCTCAGCCGCGTAGCGGCGGAATGGACCGAGGGCGTGGATCACGGGCTACTCTGGCCAACCAAATTGCTTGGCGCCAAACAGCACGCTGTCGATGGGGCACTCCGGATCGTTGATCGCGCCAGCAAGGTTGCCGGCGCTAGCTCGTTGCTCCGTCGAAACGAACTGGAGCGGCTGACGCGCGACGTCCGTTCCGGCCCCTTCCATCCGCCGAACAGCGACGCGACCCACGACCTCATTGGCCAGATCCATCTCGGCGTCTTTCCTCCGGCAGCGCAAGCCGCCGAATGACATGGCGATCTTTGCAAGATTCGTTGGCGTGGCGGACTCATTGCTACTCGACGCATCGTGGCGATCGGGGACGTAGTCGCCGCAAAGGGATTTTAACAGCGATCTCGACTTCAACCCCACAATCGGGAGACTTTCCATTATGAGCCAGGCAACAGCGCGCCATTCCGTCACTTCATCTCCCGTATCGACCGGGCAGTTGGAAGAGCCCATTTCGCGTCTTCGCGTTCCGACAGAGGACGAACTGCCCCAGAAATTGCGCGACATCCATATGAGGATTCGAAAGAAGTTCGGTTTTGTCCCGAATTTCCTGACGGCGCTGTCTGCCAATCCGGGTACCGCTCTGCGTATTATGGCCTTCTATGAGCACCTGTTCGACCAGAGCAACAGCCATCTCAGCGCATCCGAGCGTGAGTTGATCGCAGTCGTGACGTCTGTAGCGACAGGCTGCAGCTATTGCGTGTTCAACCACCGCCCGGCGTTGGCAGCCGCCCTTGGAGATCGTGTGTTGGCGGACCGGATTGCTCGAAACCATAATGATGTGACGTTGGCACCACGCGAGCGAGCGCTGGCCGATTTGGCGCAGAAGCTGGCCGCTACGCCCCATAGTGTGGGCAGTGACGACTTCGCCCGGCTCCGAGCGATTGGCTTCAGCGAACCCGCGATTCTGGAGGTGCTGGAAGTCTCTGCTTTCTTCTCCTACGGCAATCGTTTGACCATAGCATTGAACGTGCTTCCCGACCCTCAGTTCTTCGTTTCGGCTTGAAGGAACACCGTCACATGACTGAGAAATCACCACATTCCGCCTTTGGTGACGGCGCGAAAGCGTATGATGTGCCGGCATTCGGCCTGCAAATCCACACGGTTGAACATGGTTCAGGTGCGCCAATCGTCTTTCTCCACGGCAATCCCACGAGTTCCTATCTGTGGCGCCACATATTCCGCCGTCTCCATGGACACGGTCGGCTATTGGCCGTCGATCTGATCGGGTACGGCCAATCTAGCAAGCCTGATATCGAATACACATTGGAGAATCAGCAGCGTTACGTTGACGCTTGGTTCGACGCCCTCGACCTAAGGAATGTGACGCTGGTTCTGCAGGATTATGGCGCAGCGTTTGGACTAAACTGGGCCAGCCGGAATCCAGACCGCGTCCGAGCCGTGGCCTTTTTCGAGCCAGTGTTACGGAACATTGATTCGGTGGATCTGTCACCGGAATTCGTCACCCGCCGGGCGAAGCTGCGCCAACCGGGCGAAGGTGAAATCTTCGTTCAGCAGGAAAACCGCTTCCTGACTGAGCTTTTCCCCTGGTTTTTCCTTACCCCTTTGGCGCCGGAGGACCTAAGGCAATACCAAACGCCGTTTCCGACGCCGCACTCGCGCAAGGCGATACTCGCAGGACCACGCAATCTTCCTGTGGATGGCGAGCCAGCAAGCACTGTGGCATTCCTGGAACAGGCGGTAAACTGGCTCAATACGAGCGATACTCCCAAGCTACTGCTGACATTCAAACCTGGTTTTCTACTCACCGATGCCATATTGAAGTGGAGTCAGGTTACCATCCGTAATTTGGAAATAGAAGCAGCAGGCGCTGGGATCCATTTCGTACAAGAAGAGCAACCCGAGACGATCGCACGCCTCCTGGATGCATGGCTAACACGCATTGCAGGAAATTAGGCAGAACGTTACCAATCATCCCTAATCAAACAGAAAAGTCATTGCGAACCAGGTCCAGGTCTCGGATCAAAATATTCTCCTTCTGAATTTGGGCGGCACCCACAGACGCTGAACCTGTCAATGTCGAACGACTATCACGACAAACTATCCTCCAGGATCATTGCCGCCCCCTTCTCCCCAATCATGACGGTGGGTCCGTGCGTGTTGGAGGATGGCATTGTCGGCATGACGGACGCATCAACGACTCTCAGTCCGTCAACACCGATCACTCTCAGTCTCGGATCGACGACGCTTGCGGAATCCGTACCCATCTTGCACGTTCCGATGGGATGGTAGGACGTCAGACCGGTTGTTTTTGCCCATTCCAGGATGTCCTGATCGCTCTGCAGACCCGCGAGGTCGTTGTCCCGTGAGACCATAAGATCATCAAAGACCGAATCCGAGGCAATTCTGTTGATGAATCGAAAGGCACCGAGCATCGAGCGGAGATCCTCCTCGTGTGAAAGGTAGTTCGCAACGATCGCCGGCGGCTCCGCGGCGGCGCCCGACCGGATGTGGCTGGAACCCGTCGAATTCGGCCTCAGGACGAACGTCGAGATGCTGAAGCCGGGAAACTCATCCAGACGTCCGCTGATATTTCCGGTATTGTGGGGTGCACTGAAATGCAGCATCTGGATTTTCACGTCCGCCCGTTCGAGGTCCGACCGGGTTCTCACAAATGCATGGGCTGTCGCCCCTATGGTAGATAGGGGACCGCCGCCTCGCGCAAGCCAGCAAAGCATGGCGCGTACCTTCCAGACGTAGCTGTGTTGGACATCATTCAGGGTGCCGCGGAAACGGGTACGAAATCCGACGCGCACATTAAGGTGATCGCGCAGATTTTCTCCGACGCCCGGGAGGTGCACCAGTGGCACGATACCTGCCCGGCCAAGCACCTCACCGTCCCCTATACCCGAAAGCTCAAGCAGCTTCGGGGATTGGACGGTGCCGCAGGATAGAACGACCTCCCGCCGTGCGATGGCACATCTCAGGCCATCAGCCGCGCGATACTCCACCCCGATCGCTCTCTTCCCTTCGAAGAGGATGCGGTTTGCAACAGCGCCTTCGCGAATGGTCAGGTTAGCACACCTGCTGGCGGGCGAGAGATAGGCACGGTCTGTGCCATGACGCAATCCCCGGCGCTGGTTGAACTGGAGATAGCCTGCGCCTTCCGAAATACCCGCATTGTAATCATCCTGCTGTGATACCTGCATGTTACCGCAAGCCTTCAGGAAGGCATCAGAGAGAGGATCTGCTGGACGGTGCCTGGTAACCGTCACAGCCCCGCGCTGCCCTCTGCTCGCCGGATCACCGGGAATGTATGTTTCGCTGCGCTTGAAGAAATCCAGCAGATCGCCATAAGACCAGCCGGTACAGCCTGAGGCAGCCCAGAGGTCATACTCCACCGGGTCTCCCCGTACCCAGAGCATGCCATTGATGAGAGAGGAACCCCCAAGTCCCCTGCCGCGCGGCCAGACAAGTTCCCTGCCATTGAGGCCGGGTTCAGGCAATGTCGTGAAGTTCCAGACTGCATCCTCTTTCGCAAGCGCGAACGGAGTCAATATCGGCAGCCGGAACCGGATGCCGGACTGCTGTCGACCAGCTTCCAGGAGCAGAACCCGCAAGTCCGCACGCTCAGCCAATCTTGCAGCGACGGCAGCGCCAGCGGATCCTCCTCCGACGACGATGAAATCGAATTCATCAGCTTCTACTTGCTTCAAGATTTTCTTCCCACGTGTTGAGAATGAAACTTTACCGGCGTTCCTGTTGAACCGTTTCGCCTCGAACGAGCCAGCGCTGCGTGGATTGAGACCACTTCATCAGTTCCTGTTTTCCTTTGGTCCGGTCTCTGCTTTTCCAGAAAAACGTGTTTCGCTCGATTAACCGGCAAGGAACCCCCCGTCGCAGGGGATGATTGCACCAGTGACATAATCGGAGGCGTCGCTGGCCAGGAAGATCGCCAGGCCCGCCACATCGGCGGGCGATCCCCATCTTCTGGCAGGGATGCGCTCGATGAAGCGGGTGACCACTTCAGGATCGTGGCGCAGCTTTTCAGTCAGGACGGTGACCATAGCGCCGGGCGCTATGGCATTGACCCTTAGTCCTGAAGGTGCCCATTCATTCGACAAGGTCTGAGTGAGCAAGGCGATCCCTCCCTTGCTGGCTGCATAGGCAGCCGCATTGTGGCCTCCCCTCAGACTGCGGATGGAGCCAATGTTTATTATTCGTCCGCGGCCTCGGGGAAGCATCAGCCTGGCTGCATGCCTGCTCAGCGCGAAGGCCGCAGTCAGATTGACCTCGATGATCCTGTCCCACATCTCAAGCTCCATATGGAGCGACGGCGTGTCGTCCCAGATGCCTGCGTTGTTGACAAGGACATCGATCTGGCCCCCCAGTCGCTCCACAGCTTCATCGAATCCGCGCTTCAGGTCGCTGCGGTCGCTAAGATCGGCCGTGACAATCTGCCGGTTATCGGCCGGGAGGTCAGAGCTTTCCCATCCACGGTCGATGCAGACGACATCAGCTCCCACTTCTAAGAAGCCGTCAGCGATAGCGCGCCCGATCCCCCGAGCGCCGCCCGTGATGACGGCCCTCCGACCGGAAAGGTCAAACAGCTTCGAGATGTTGGGGATTTGCGAAGGATATGTCATGACAGGCCCACCATCATGGGATGCGAACGCGGGCCCTGCACGCCGCTTGCAAGTCCGTAATCGACGGACAGGTCTTTAAAGACGTGCGTATCCCGAACATGCTCGGAATTGCGACAGCTATCTTGCCGCCGCTGTCCGGTGGAACCCTGTTCGATATTCATGTCTGGAATGCCCATGACGGCGCGGACGGGCTGATGGGCAGCCCAAGGTTCTCGCGAAGCGTATGTCCACGATAATCGCGATCCACGAGGCCTCGACGACGCAGGATCGGGATGACCTCGTCCACAAACAACTCGAATTCCGCAGGCAATTCATGGGGCATCACCATAAATCCGTCCGTCGCCCCTCCCAGAAACCAGGTTTCTGCCGCATCAGCGATTTGTTCCGGCGTGCCGATAACAAGATGATGGCCGCGGCTTCCGGCCAAGGCGCTGGCCAGTTGCCGGATGGTTAGTGGCGATGTGCTGTCAACCAGGGATGAAATGACCGAAAAGCGGCTCTTGATGCCCTCATACAGATCGATGTTCCCGAGTGTCCGCGGCAGGGGCTCGTCGAAATCGAACGCGGTCAGGTCGATACCGAAACTCTGTAGCCAGCTATGAGAGGCGTGTGGCAGGATCAGGTCGTCAAGCGCCTTCTTCTTGCTGCGGGCCTCTGCCTCGGTGGAGCCGATGACAAAGCTGAGGCCCAGGATAAGACGCACATCATCGGGGTTTCGGCCATGCGTCACGGCGCGGCGCCTAAGGTCATTTCTGAAGTCCCTGCCAGCTTCGAAATTCCATTGGGCGCTAAACACCAGTTCGGCGAAACGGGCCGCGAAATCTCGCCCCGTGGCGGAAGACCCGGCCTGCACCAGAACCGGGCGGCCCTGGACCGGACGGGCAATCGGTGCAACATCGTCGGGGACCGGTGCGCCGTCCCAGTATGCGAGCACCTGTTCTGTGTTGCGCGCGCCCAATTCATAGCGCTCGGCATGGGGGATCGGCTTATCGAGGCCGTAGTTGGCACCGGCCGCTGGCTCGCCCGAGGTCACGATGTTCCAGGCAGCGCGGCCTCCCGTGGCATGGTCGAAGGTCGAAAAGACCCGGGCGATCTCAACCGGATCGGAGAAGATCGCCGAGCCCGTGGCGATGAAACCGAGATTCTCGGTTGCTTGAGCGACCGCAGACAAGAGCGTGACGGGCTCGACTTCCCAACGCGGGCTGTACATGACCGCAGGATTGAAGATGAAAAAGTCGGCCATGAACACGGCGTCGAATCGTCCACGTTCGGCAGTCCGGGCGAGTTGCTGGAAGTAATCGAGACTGTGAATCCGCTCGGGCTGTGCGCGTTCCGTCCGCCAGGCTGCCTCGTGGTGGCCGCACAGCAGGGGATTGACCAGAAGAGCGAGAGGACGGCTGGTCATGCGGAAACTCCATTTCTTCTAAGGGCAAACAGGCTTTCCGGACGAGATAACCCAAGCGTGTCACGCAAATTGCTTCCGCGCGGCTTTGACCATAACCCAATATCTCTCGCTGCCCGCGCGACGGCATCGATCCGTGGCGCTACACGGACAGTTGCTCCATCAACGTCCCCATCGTTGAGCAGTGCATGCATCGACGCGAGATCGTTAGTGTCTGCAACGATACTTAGAAGGGTGGTATTTCCCTCGGCACGAGGTGCGAGGGGCTTGTTCGTGCTCTGACCGGGGACCGGAACGATTTCAATGATGTCCGCCGTGGGCCATGCGCCTTCGGCAAGATCGGCAGCGAGGACCTCTCGAACCAGGACCGGTCGACCTTGAGGGGCGCGTGGTATATCGAGCGGGCCAGCTACCCTATAATATTCCCCGATGTGATCGAGCCGATGAACCTTGCTGATGTCGACATAAATTCCACTCTCCTTGTCGTAAAGGGCGGCATCGTCATCCCAGCTGTCCAGGAGGTGGCTGACGGCATGCACGAACTCCGCGATCCGGGCTTCTTCAGGCTCATCGGCAGTCGAATATGGCTTCCAGCCTGCCCGTCCACTCGAGAGGTGATCAAGAGACGCCAGACGGCGTGCAAAATCATAAGGCAGAGCCGTATCGACGTTCACCGCCGCAACCAGCCCGATCTGCTCGGTCCTGGCCGCCAGCGCGGCCAGGATTGTTGTTGGATCCAGGATGGTTTCCCTGCCCCCGATAGTCAGTGTCGTGAATCCCGCCTTCTCAGCCGTTCGGGCGACCGTAACAAGATCTGCCGTAGTGATTGGGTCTGATATCATCAGCCCAAGCCCGAATACTTGGCGAACGCCCATCAACATACCCTTCTCATTTTGTTGAACGCGTGTTCGTGTTGCTGAGCCAGACCCAAGTTGCGTGAACGTGCGTTTTTGGTCGAAAAATCAAGATCGAAATAGTTCCGGGTCTGATCCTCCGGATGCCGCCAAAGCCTCGGAGCGAGGTCTCGGGCATCCTCTGCCTCGCGTTAGAAATTGAAAAAGGCCTGATCCGCGAAGCTGGAGACTTCGAACGTTTGCCTGATGAAGTGGTTGTCCAGGAGGAACTTCACGGAATCCGCCAGCTCTGCCTGGTCCGCCTCGGTTACGGTCGGTTTCCACTCGAAACGGGAGAAGGCGAGCTCAGTCTGCTTTGGCGTCAGGCCTACTACCGGCGCGAGGACCTGGGCTGAACCGGCCGGATCAGAGCGCAATGCCTCGGCCCCGCGCTTTACCGCCTGCAAATAGGCCTTCAGCACATCCGGATGCTTGGCGGCGAAGCTGCCTAAGGCGACTATCGGGTTGAGGTTACTCTTCAGGCCGGCGCCGTCTCGCAGGGTACGCGAGACACCCTCGCTGTCCAATTTGGTAAGTAGCGGTTCCCACACCAGGACGGCATCGACGTCGCCCTTGGTGAGGGCAATGCCCATGTCCTGCAGGCCAAGATTGAGAAACTCAACGTCGGAAATCTTCAGGCCGGCCTCGGCCAGCACCAGTACCAGCAGCTCATGTACATTGCCGCCGCGCAGGGTAGCGACCTTCTTGCCCTTCAAGTCCTTCACTGTCTTCACCGAACTGTCCTTGAGCACTATCAGCGCCTCAGCCTTGGCCCCCTTGCAGGCGAGGCCCACAAAGCGAGTATCGATGCCATTGGCGAAGGCGATGAGGGAGGGCGTGTCGCCCAGCGCGGCAATGTCGAGAGCGCCCGAGGCGAAGGCCTCGTTCACCGGCGGACCGCCCGCGAACTGGTGCCACTTTATCTCCACGTCCTTCAAGCCGGCCTTGGTAAACTCCTCATCTACCCAACCTTTTTGTTTGGCCAGGAGGATGGCGGAATAAGGCACGAACGGCATGAATCCAATGTTTACGGTCTCCGCTGCAGCGGAACCGGCCCAGAGAAGTGCGGCGGCGACCAAGGCAGTGGCAGTTTTGGCAATGTTTTTTTTTAGCATCTTGGACGACTTTCTTTCAAAATGAGCTAATTGCGGTGGTGGAAAAACTGGGCATGCAACTCATGGCGCAGACGGGCGAAGGCGGGATCGCCGCGGTCGCGCGGATGGGGCAGCTCCACGGTAAACCGCGCCCGTACACGGCCGGGACGATCAGAGAACACCACGATCTCGTCTGCGAGATAGATGGCCTCCTCGATGTCATGAGTGATGAGCACGGTGGTCAGATTGTCAGTATGGCGGATGCGCAGCACCTCGTCCTGCATCTGGAGGCGGGTCAGCGCATCGAGCGCACCGAAGGGCTCGTCCAGCAGCAGTAACTCCGGCTGGTGCGCAAGCGCGCGCGCGATGGCGACGCGCTGCGCCATACCACCGGACAGTTGGTGCGGATAGGACCGCCCAAATCCTTCAAGGCCCACCAGCTTCAACTTCTCAGTCACGACTCGCCGCTGCTCCGCCTTGGGCAAACGGTGGAGACTGAAGGCGATGTTAGCCTCCACCGTCATCCAGGGAACGAGGCGGTGGTCCTGGAACACGATGCCTCGGTCAAGGCCCGGTCCCTTCAGCGGCCGACCGCCCAGCAGCACCGTCCCGCCGAACTGTGGTTCCAAGCCAGCGACGATGCGCAACAGGGTACTCTTGCCGCAGCCGCTTGCACCGATGATGCAGGTGACGCTGCCGTCCCGTACAACGAGATCCACATGGTCCAGAGCACGCACTTCCGACCCGTCAGGCCGACTGAAGCTTTTGGAGACGCCCTGGACCAGCAGCGTATGATCGGTAGCGGCGGGGGGTGTTGCAGGGAATGCGGCAGCGGTCATATCACCCCTCATAACCCGCTAAAGCCGGCGCGCCAGCGCACCAGACGTCGCTCAGCGAAGCGTAAGGCATCGTCGGTCAGCTTGCCAAGGACGCCGAGGGTAATCATTCCCGCAAGCACAACGCTGGCATTCGACATTACGCGGCCGTCCATGATGAGGAATCCGATGCCACTCGAAGCTGCGATCAGCTCGGCTGCCACAACACACATCCAAGACATGGTGATGCCGAGCCTGAGCCCCGACATGATCTGCGGCAGGGCGCCGGGGATCATCACCTGACGGATGAAGTTGAGCCGTGGCACTTCCAGCACCCGAGCTAGTTCCACATAGCGGACATCAGTCTGATGGACAGCGTCAAGAGTGCTTACTAAAATGGGAAAAAAGGCGCCGAGGACGATGATGAAAATTTTGGCCTCCTCCCCAATACCGAACCACAGGATGGACAGCGGGATCCAGGCAATAGGCGGGATGGGTTTTAACACCTGCACCATTAGATCAGCCAGCCGGTTCAAGGGCCCGATGAGCCCCATAACGATGCCAAGCGCGAGGGCGAGCACAGCGGCGATGCCGAACCCTTGGAGCACACGGGCGCTGCTTACCGCCACATGCTCGGCAAGCTCCCCACTCAATGTCATGTTCCATATGGTGCGAACGATGGTTGATGGGGCCGGCAGCAACACGGGTCGCACGGCTCCAAAATCACATGCCACCTGCCAAACGGTGACGAGCGCCACAAGCGGCCCCACTCGAACGGCGAACGCAGAGAGGAGCGCTAACGGGCGATACGACGGAACTGAATGACCAATGGTGGTAGAGACAGCTTGCTTACTCACGATTCCTCCGTCCTCCCGGCTGCCACGACGTTGCGTTTGGCATCCAGGAAATGAGAGCCGAGGGGCGTCTCTCGAATTGAACGCACCAGAATGGACAGACCGTTGGCTGTCATCCAACCTCCTCGTCGCAATTGTAGGATGAACCTCGTTTTCCGCGTGCCTTACGGTATGGACTTGAAACGAGCCTGAGACTGCCAGTCTATAAAATCTATGTATAAAGTCATGAAATCTTGTTCTCTTTTATGGGCGCGAGGAAGCAAAGTGAGTTTCTAAGTCATTCAAATGCAAAATTTTTGCCGCGGGCCATCACGTACTGGCTTTGGGGAGCGGCAGGGCAAAAGTCTCGCGTCGGGGCCGCCGGTACAGTCGTTATGGAAAATGCCGCGATCCTAAAGAATTGGCATCACGTGTTCGAGGAAGAGAGCGCCGTTGGCTCGCATGAAGGGCGGCAGCACGATAAAGTCGTCGCCCCAGAACCAAGAGACGTCGCAGCGCCGGCTTGCTGAAGTTTGAAGGATCGGTACGTGCGCAGGACCGGGTGCAAGCATTAAAGCCGGATCACGCCTCTCAACACGACAATGCCTGTCCCGGAGAGTTCCGGTTCGGGCTTCAGCCGGATATGCAGAATGCTGCGGCGGCCCATCTTGGTACCTTGTTCGATCACCAATTCGTTGTTCCTGAGGTTTCCCGTAGCTGCAAGATACGCCGCCAGCGGGCCAGCGGCGGTTCCGGTCGCCGAATCCTCCCACAGACCAACAGTTGGATTGAAGAACCGGGCGTAGGCAGTGTTCGATGCTCCGGCATCGAACGCATAGACATAACACCCTTCCGCCGCCGTCTTTCTCAGAACGGCGAGCAGCTTGCCGGCATCGGGTCGCGCCTCGTCAACCGTGCCGGCATTGCGAACGCGCACCATCAGATGAGCCGCACCGGTGTCGGCGGGACGTGGCGCCGGTTCTGACAGAATGTCGCCCAGACCGAGGCCAAGAGCGTCGGCGAGAGGCGCGACATCACTGAGCGCGTCCGACAAGCGCAGCGGCGCCTGGAGCATGCGGCCGTGGACGCGGCCGGCGATCAATTCGAGCTCGATCGGAAGAACATCCTGACCGATCTCCTGCTGAAGGGTTCGGGCGGTCGTCAGCGAACCGAGATTTCCATGTTCTCCTAGCCAAAGCCACGCACCGAGGGCGTTGTGGCCCGCACCGAATACTTCCGCGCCGCTGGCGGTGAACGACCGCAGTTTCCAATCGGCACGTGCGCTCCGAAGTATGAAGGTGGTCTCGGCCTGATTGAATTCACCGGCGATCCGCCGCATCGCATCATCGGTAAGGTCGTCGGCGTCCTGCACCACCGCGAGCGGATTGCCGGTCAATGGCGCATCTGCGAAGACATCAATGAGACCTGCGACCAGTTCGACCATTTTTCCTGCTGCCTTGAATGAGTTTATTTTGATAGGGTTTGACGATCAGCACTGTACAGCCGCTTATACAAATAGAAAAAGTCAAATTACTCAGCTTCAAGGTGAACTGGATTCAGCATGAGTCGCTCTCGCTTGCCGCCATTGTCCGCCCTTCGCGCTTTCGAAGCCGCTGCACGGCGGGCGAGTTTCAAGGCGGCGGCTGAAGAACTCTCGGTGACGCCGACGGCCATCAGCCATCAGATCAAGCAACTCGAAGCCCATATGGGCCTGCGCGTCCTGGACCGGTCGCCGAGAGCGGTGACGTTAACGCCGCAGGGCAAGACCCTGTACGAGGCGACGGCCTCTGGTTTCGGCGAAATCGAAAGAGCAGTCACGCGACTGCTGGCAGATACGACCCCGACGACAGTCACCCTCTCATCCACCACTGCTTTTCTCAGCCACTGGCTGGTGCCGCGGATGGACACGCTCCGCCAGGCTGTTCCGATGATCGATCTCCGGCTGCATACTTCGAACTCCGTCGAGGACTTGCGGGCGGGTGGTGTCGAGACTGCAATACGTTACGGGCGTGGTCCCTTCCCCGGCGTGGTCAGTACCTACCTTTGCCGTGACGTGATGACACCCGTTTGTAGCGCACGGCTCGGTCTGTCCCACCTTGATGATCTGCGGCGCGCTATACTGATTCATATCGACGGACGAAACCGGCCCTCGCCGGAACCAGACTGGTTGCGCTGGTGCGCGCAGGCCGGTGTGGCCGACGTCGACACCAGTGTCGGACCCCGCTTTCCCGATAGCATGCTAGCCGTCCAGGCGGCTATCGCGGGACAAGGCGTGGTCATAGCCAGCCGGGTTCTGGTAGCGGATGCGCTTGCTGCGGGCTTGCTGATAGCGCCTTTTTCCGGGGAGCTTGCCGGAGATGCCTATCACTTTGCCTGCGCTATTGGGTTAGAAACAAGAGCTGACATCGTCGCACTTAGGGAGTGGTTTCAGGTATCGCTCGGGCCAATGTGTCATTAACGGACCTCTTTCGGCAGACGTGTCCATGGTCGATATGATGATCGAACTTGGTCCGGATTCTTTTGCGCCAACTCAACGCAATCTGAACGCCGGCAGTGGCGGCAATCTCAATCCGCGGCGCGCCATCATGAGAAAACCGCATATGGAGCTCACGCCACAGGCCTATAAATGGATATTCGATCGGGCTCGAGAAGTCTCTGATGCGGTCTGGCGCGCTCGATCTCACCGATCCGCGCTTCGACCTACCGGCGGTGCAAGACAGCTCCCCGGGTGTGTTTGCGACCGTCCCACAGGTGCCAACGCAGTCTCCAGAGGAGTAGAAAATGGATATACCGCACGTCTCTCGTCAGCCACCTGAGATCGGCAGCCGAGTGAAAATCTACTTTGACCGCACGTCTGGTGATCTCATCATTGAGACCCCTAAAGGCCAGCGCAGCAGGGATTTCATGGGCGTTTGCATCAGCGACGCCGTCTTCGACACCGAGGCCACTGTAAGGGGCAGCACCCGTTGCATCGTGACGGGAACTTTTCTTGCTGTCCCGGGTTCACGTGAGAGCCGCGATATCGAGTCGGAAATCCGCGCGCAGGGCAGATCGCATCTGGAGTTTTACTGGTGGCGAGATAAGACGTGGCCACTCCGCAAAGCGCGCCTGGCGTTCATTACGAAGCCTCATGGTGGCTTCCCGACTTCGATGGTCGTCGACGCAGGAGTCTGACAGGGGGCACCTCGGCGCCGTCTGTAGTCTACAGATCAAAGATTTCGAGGCCTGGAATTGTCATTTGCGCCGTTCCCAGCAATAATCTGGGAAGTCTCGCTGCAAAGGCCTGCCTACCGCTATCGACAATTGCCATTATGCGATGTCGGCCGTCCATGACTGAGATCCAGCCCTCCTCTTTTGAGGTCGGTGACAGCACCGGAAAACCTATTGGTTGGTTGGAACCGATCCGGCGCACCCAATAGTCATATTTCCCTTGCTTGAAATCCACGCCGCCGCCCCCTCTCCTATCGATCGACCAAAACCACGGTGCATAATTTCCGAGGTGCTGATCAAACCCAGCACTCGGCACTTGGACGGTTACATAGTCGTCCAGGTCCGCGAGCGGCACTTTTTCATTTGAGATATAGGTGAGGCCGAGAAGGGTCGTCATGGAGCCAGCATCTCTGATGGAATTATAGGGTTGTAGTAAATCACATGATTTGCTGGTCAGAAGGTGAAACCAACACACCGACATAAAGTCGGCCATTTAACCCTGCGTCCGGAAGCGTCGAAGGGCGCGCGGCGAACGGCGGTCAAGAAGCAGGACCCCGTCAAGGCCGGACGAAACACTTCTATCCTGCCGACCCGCATAGTTCTGCGACCGATCTTCAAGAGCAGAGAAGACCTGGGCGACACGCCTGCGACGCGTTGCTTCAGTCGGGGGCCGCTCTCGTACCAAGGCAAGGATTTCCTTGTCGATACCCAAGAACACACCATCATCGATCTCGCGTCCGACATAACCCGCACCAACCTGATCGGATAGATCAAGTACCGGCTGATCGAGGATAATGGAGTAGGCTCGTGTAATCGCTTCGAAGAGATCAAACGTCACGGTGATGCCGTCACCCTTTGCCGGCGGATCCAGCACTCTGCCCTCTGCACCACCGGCCTTGAACATGAAGAAGTTTGCACAGCGTGTGGTCGGCGCCCGTCCGTTGACCGTGTGAAGCGCCGAAACCTGCCCCAGTGCCTTCGCAACGGTGCTTGCGGCTGGCGCTCGGATGCGACCCTTGCTCTCGAACACATGGCGTTCCCTTCGCTTGATGCCGATAAAATCGGGACGCGATTTTGGAGGAGGAGGCGCTGCGCCAGCTTTCGGCGCGACCGGAGCCGTTGGGGATCCCCATCGACAGGAGGCAAGGCCGGCGACATGCACGAGATACTGCACGCTCATCTGACTCTGAGCATACCAGTGCGTGAACGCCTCGCCGAAAAGGAACGAAACCCCCACCTTCTCCGACTGCTCCAAACTCCGAAAATAGGCCGTCGTGTTCAAGGAGGCATCCAGATAGCCCGTCGCCATCGCGACCAGCATTTTCTCCCGCCAGGGGCCAACGGTGCGGACAGCGGCTCGACGGCTGGGATAGCCGACGGTCAGCAACGAGCGGATGATGTCGGCATGTGTCGCTGGCAACGTTTTCGTGCCATTCAACGCCGTAAATCGCCCAGAGAAGTTTGCGGAAGTGACTGTAACGGACATGCTTATCGCCCGGCCCGGATCGACACCCCGATAAACCGCAGGGCGGCTATCAAGTCGGCTTGACGAACCAGCTCGACCGCCGGAGAGGCGACAAGTTTCGCAGCGACAGCCCGATCGTAGACCGCCACGCAATCTGCCGCCGTGAGGCGTGAGGAATAGAGCAATCCATCGACAGCATAGGATCGAAAGATCGACTCGCTCAGTCTCTGCCCTTCCTGATGTTCCTTGCCCCGGGCTGCGTCCGTGCTGACGCCCAACCTCAGGAGGCCGGTCGTGCGCAGGTCGAGAAGAATGAGAGCATCCGTGGCCGTCACCTCAGTGACCGACCAGTCCTCGATTTCGCTCTCATCCAGCACTCGCTCCTGGGTCCCCTCGAAGCGGTCGCGCACAATCGTCTCCGCAATCGCGGTCGCGAGATCATATGCGGCATAAAGCAGTCGGAACATCTGGTTGGGGCTCGAGAATCGCGATTGGCCGAAACCCATGCCAAGCGGGGTCGACATGTGGGCTACAGGTATAATGCGGACATAAGATTGCGGGAGAAAGGCAAGCGCGAGCTCCCGAACCGTTTGGGGATCAAGTTTCACGATTCAGCTCAACCAAAATCGCGCTCGGCCGCATCCAGAACTTCGTCTAGATTGCCCATTTTGAGATTGTCGAGCGGCGTTCCGCCAATGCTCGGCTTCGGCTGGATCAGCCATTGCCACGCCACACGCGGATTGCGGATGATTTTGGTGACCTGAGGCATGCCCTCGACCGGCCGGCCATCGACAAACTGAGCCAGGGGAAAGACATGCTTTCGCTCGCCCTTGAGCAGACCGACGACAGCTCCGCGCTTGTGCCAGTCGTGCAAGGTCGATCGCTTCGTGCCGAACTTCTTCTCGATATCGCCCGGACCAGCGACCGGACCGGCCCAGTCTTCGATGCGGGTTGGCGTCGCAAATTCGTCGAGCCTGCGGCGCCCTTCCTCCATGTCTACCGATTGCCCCAGACCAGCACCTCGGCTGACCTCCACAGGCTTTTCGACCGATACCTCCGCGAGTACATGACCTGGCTTCGCAGCCAGTTCGGCGACGGCGGCTTCCACAATATGGGCGAGTTCCGTTTCATCGTCGGCAATCCGATGCTGTTGCTCGACAGAAAGGCGCGCTGCCACCGCAGAGACCACGGCCATGACCTTGCCAGTCGCTGCAAGCGCCGGCTTTGAAAGGCCTGGATTGTGTCGGGCCAAAACCTTGAGAACATCGGCTACCGCAGCCGGATTGACTTCTAGCTTTGCGCGCATCTGCGATTTACGGGTGACAGCAACCATCTTCGTCTTCCTTCTTGACTACAGCCAAGATAATGCGGATTGTCCGATTTGTCCAGATTGTTGCCCTCAGATTCGGGAGCGGCCAGCACTGAGGCCCTTAGAGATTTGATGGCGAACTTACCCTCTTTTTATCGACCTGATTTACAGACGGGCAGTTAGGCTTATTCGCGTATTACTATCGGACTTTTTAGTTTGCGTATTTTTCTACTTGGCACGAGGGTTGTCGTTTCGCAATGGAAGAGCACGAAATACAGAAATGGCTGAAGGAATTTCCCGGGGCGCGCCGCGCCGCGAATGGTTTCTTCATCGGCGATGAACGTGGCGAGTTCTACGTCACAGGGATCGAACCACTCGATCCAGATCTCAGCAATGAAGAACTGGTTTATGCGCCCTTCTGCTCTAAGAATGAGATTCTCCGGCTGAGGTCGTTGAGAAGCGCGCATGACTACTTGCTGCGAATTCGGGCTAACTCCGTTGCCGATTCTCCTCGAGTTACGAGGGTGCTTGCCCACCGGAAGCGTGCATTTCAGCAGAACGGTCGCCCTTGGACTCTGACATCCTACTACGAAACCGTCAATTTGGCTCCGAGACGCTATCTTGAGCGACTGCCGAAGGCCTTACGAAAATCCGCTCGCTCAATCCCCTATGGCTACGTCCCAACCCTGGAAGTGAACGCCGCTTGCTTAAAGTCCCTGGTAGGCGAGGTGATCATCGTCTCCGAAGCGTTGCGCTACTTCCTCTATTTCATGACTGTATGTTTTCATGGCGCACACTATGAATTTCCGATGGGCGACCGGATTGATGCAGCCTTAATCGCCCTGCGGACGATGATAGGGTCAGAAGCCCAGGACTTTGACATCGATCCGCGAGCTAAACTTCCAGCGAGTGTGGACGCTGCTATCAAGCGCGATGTAGACGACATGCTCGAATTCACATTCGGGCATGAGTTTAGTCATTTGCTTCTAGGTCATATGGAAGAAGCATCTTCGACCGAAAATCTGGAGGATCTAAAAACCTATAACCACGATCTAGAATTCAGTGCTGACCTCCACGCGATTACAGCCATCGGGTCGGATAAAGATGCAAAACTCCGCCTTTCCAACGGCGCCTATCACATATTTCTCTTCCTCCACTTAATTGAACTTTTGGGCTCCCGATTTCTCGACATACCTCGGTTTTCGGTATCCGAGACCCATCCAGCGCCGCTTGAACGGCTGTATGCGCTGAAGGCAGCGCTTGGAGATAGGAACCAACCAACAAAGCAACATCTGGACGCACTCGTAAAGCACGTCGGCGTGGTGGCCGAGGCGCTAACACAACGAATCGACGGTGCGCCGCGGAGCGATCTGTTGTCATTTTATGGCTCCATGTATTTATTTGGCCTTGGTGGTGAAATGCGAGAGGACAGAATTGATTTCTGACTTTCAACCTTGGACGTCTGTGAATTAGTGGATGCAGAAAACATGGTTTGTCATCCTGCTCCTGCCATATCGTTAGGCGTCAGTAACGCCCGCCGAAAAAATAACCTGCAACACGTCTTTCTAAGTAGTAGGTATTTTCAATGCCTCTCTCTTGGGCATACATCTGTTAAAGCAGAACTGTCGGTAAAATGGGGGGCAAGAGGTGGTCGATTTCAAAAAGCTTCGCGAGGACAAGGCAAAGCCGAAGCCCGTCGCCCCACGAGATATCTTTCATTCCCTGCCGAAAGCCGTCGGGATCAATGACCTTTATGTTAGCCAAGCCGAAGCTCTCGATGCTTGGTATCCATCCCGGAGAAACGACAAGGATGTCGTTGTAAAACTGCATACGGGGGGAGGAAAGACCCTGGTTGCGCTTCTCATGGCACAATCAACCATGAATGAACTCGGTGAACCCGTTCTTTATCTCGCACCAACTACCCAGCTCGTCGAACAGGTTATTGCCAAAGCGACTGAATATGGAATCCGCGCGGTGCCCTACACGAGGGGGCAGCCTTTAGCCTCCGAGTTTCTTGATGGTAACGCCGTTCTCGTGGGGGCCTACGAGAGCCTTTTCAGTGGTCGCAGCAAATTTGGTGTTCGAGGTTCCGCCAAACCGGCAGTGAAAGTCGGAGGCATCATCTTAGACGACGCGCACGTCGCGCTTTCCTCTGTTCGTAAAGCATTCAGCCTGACGATCACATCGAAAGACCACCTCGAGGTCTATCAGGAGATGGCGGATCGTTTCAGGGGCGCGTTCGACGAGGTCGGACGAGGCGGCGCCTTTGCTGACATCACGAGGGGGAAGGACTTCGGCGTGATCGAGGTCCCCAGCTGGGCTTGGCTGTCCAAGGTCCCCGAAGTTCGGGAATTTCTTTCACAGCATGTCGAGGGCGTCGATCCCTACATATGGCCTCTCCTACGTGACAATCTGGCCATGTGCCACTGCCTCTTCAGCCGCAAATCGGTGACGATCACCCCCACCTTTCCGCCGGTTGATCTTCTTCCGACGTTCGATGACGCTAAACGCCGGATCTACATGTCTGCTACGATTTCGGACGACAGCGAGATTGTTCGCACATTCGGTGCCTCCCCTGCTGCAGTTGGCAGACCGATTCAGTCTTCATCGCTCGCGGGTGTAGGCGAGCGCATGATCTTGGTGCCCGAGCTGATGCCGCTCGGCAATGTCGCTATCACACCGATGGTTAAACAGATCGCGAAATGGATTGCCGGTTACGCCGGCGTCGCGATTTTGGCGCCGTCCGGGACCGTTGCGAAAGGATGGTTGGATACTGCGGAATATCCAGAGACAAGTGAAGCGGTTAGCCACCGCATAAAAGATATGCAGGCCGGATCGTTCAAGGGTCCGATCGTTCTTGCTAACCGGTACGACGGCATTGATTTGGCTGGTCAGTCTTGCCGCCTGCTGATTATGGATGGCCTGCCACAGGGTACGACCGACTACGATATGTTTCGGACGAATGTCCTTGCAGATTCCGCGGTCAACTCGTTGTTGGCCCAGCGGATCGAGCAGGGCCTAGGGCGCGGCTCCAGGGGTGGCGGCGATTTCTGCGTGGTCGTCCTGACGGGAAGCGACTTGGTTGCATGGATCGGACGCAAGAAGAACCTTGAGCATCTGACCGCGAGCAGCCGCGTACAACTCAACGTGGGACAGGAAGTGAGTGAGGCTGTCGCCAGCTATCAGGAAATTGGCGAAACGATGCTCAAGTGTTTGAACAGGGATCCGGATTGGGTTGCCTACCATGCGTCAGAGTTGGCAGCCGCCACCCGGCCCCCGGGGATCGACGAACTGTCGCTGAAGGTCGCCGGTGCTGAGCGCAGGGCTTTCCGGCTGGAAAGAGTGGGACAGTATGAAAGCGCCATTCAAGAACTCGAACACCTGATTTCCTCACCAGACCTAGTCCAGGATGGTCAGAGAAGGGCATGGCTTTCCTCGTTGGCAGCTCGCATCGCTTTCCATATGAATGACGATCACAAGGGTCAGCGACTTCAGACGTCAGCTTTCGCAACCAACAACAACCATATCCCACCTCGCATCCGACCCGCCTATATTCCGCGACCAATGGCAGGTCCACAATCCATGGCGATTGTTAGCCGAATCCTCGAATATCAACGTCGTGGATCGCTCATTCCTGCTTATAACGAAGCGGTCTCGGCTCTAGTGCCCGACGCCTCCCCATTCCAATATGAGGAGGCGTTAAAGAACCTTGGAGCATATCTTGGTTTTGACGCCGAGCGGCCGGAAGCAGTGCACAAAACAGGGCCTGATGTATTGTGGCGAACGAGCGGTTTGTTCGATTTCGTCATAGAAGCCAAAAGCGACAAGGAGAAGGACAACCCGCTCTACAAGAACGACCATGCTCAACTCCTAGAAGCCGAGCAATGGTTCAGGCGATGCTATCCCGGAAGGCAGTCTTTGCGGGTTTCGGCGCTTCCGGAGCCCATCGCCGATCGGAAAGCAAGCACCCAGGGAACGTACGCCCTTAAATTGGAGGAAGTGACAAAGCTCGTCGGAGCGGTCCGGAATCTCTATGTCTATCTAATTGGGCAACCCGGAGACAGGGACGTTCTTCAAGAGCGCTGTGAGGCTGAACTGCGCCGTACTGGCCTAACGCCGGACGGCATCAAGACGATCTATTTAACTGAGTTCAAATGAACGTTGCCGCCCTCTCCCGCGGATTTTGACTGCGGCGAATGCGCTGTCGTTTGCGACATGCGTCGCCACGAACGAGCGCGAAACAAAAGGAATTCTATGACCAGAAACATCTAAACGCGCGAGGACCCGACCGCCTCAATTCGTTCAATTCTCGCACCGACCATGTTTGCTGCCTTCACATCAAATCAAACCCCATGCACGGAAGCTTCCTCTCCCCGTCACTTCCCGAACGCCGAGTTCGGCGACGAGATCGAGCGCCGCACGATGGCTAACCTTCAATTCCTTGACTATCATCGACGAGGACACGATCGGTCGCGCCATCAGCAAGTCCACAACGCGCGGCAAACTGCTGGACGAGCGCTTTCCCTTCAGTTTTCGCTCGAGGTGCTCCCTCGCCTGTCCCAGCCGAATGACTTCCTTCATGGCCAGTTCAGCGCTGCTCGCCATTGCATCCAGCCCGGCAAGCATTCGTGAAGCGCGATTGTGTGATCGCCGCCGTTCCCGCGGCACAGCTTTAAGACCGGAGCAGATGCCAAACAGGTGCGAGGACACCTTTCCGCGCACCCGGAAATATGAATTCACGAGTTGGGTACCAAGCCAATGCTGCCGCTGCAATGGCTCCATGCTTTCCCATGCGTCCCATATCACTGCGGCCGCCAAGGTAGTCGGCAAGGCGTCAGCCTGAGCCAGAACCGCTCTCCAAGCCGAAAGGCGCCCTTCCTCGTCCCATCCCGGATCCCGGACAACGAGCTCACCGACCATCAGAGGATCCGCCTTGCTGCCCTCCACCGTTACCACCGCTTCGAGTGCGCGGGTCGACCGATCAAGAACTGCATCGATTTCGGCCATCTCCGCGGCGAAACAGTTGTCCTCTTCGTTCAGCGTCAGTTCGGCGGGCAAGGGCGATCTCCCCTTCCCTACCGACTCTCGTTCCGCAGAGCCCTCTGACCGCCCCACCAGGTTTACGATCCCAGCCCTGCTCGTCGCCCAGTCAGGGTCAGCTTTTTCGATGCGCCGCCGCGCTCTCAGGATCGAATGTGCGATGGTGATTTCGTGGGTCGGGGTACGCACATCCCGATTTGCGTCGTGGAGAACGAGATCCTCGATGTGGACAAGCTCGCCTGCGATCCACATGCTTGCGGCCGCCTCGGTGAAGTGAGACCTTTCGGTAAAGCCCTGCCTGACGGGGCTGCGACGAACAATTTCGTCCAGACGCGCGATTTGATCTTCTGCCCTTGCGATAGCCGGAAGCAGCACTGTCAAAGGCAAATCGCCAATTTCATATCTCATTGTTTTAACGTATCTATTTAGACCATCTTGAAGCTATAATAGCATACACTTCAATCATAGCAGATACTTTTTCTCGCGCGCGTACTATTTAGAGCTGCCAAGGCGTTCGAACTGTACAGGATTAGCGCCGATGGACGTGACATCGATGAAAACCACTGTTTTCCAGCCACTTGCGACGTGTTTACTTTGACTCCAAAGGACCAAGAGACGTTTACAAACGATCGTTTATCCTTATCCTCTGCGTTTGGAAAACTGCCCTTCAACACTCCTCAGGCGCTGCAAATGGCTCGTAACACGCAAAATCAACGTTCCGGTCGGCCTCAGGGCCGTATAATCGGCTATGCCCGCGTTTCGACGGACGAACAGGCGACGGATGCGCAGGAGATCGAACTCAGGTCGGCCGGTTGCGACATTATCGTTCAAGAACATGGTTCCGGCGCGGCGCGTGCCCGCCCTGCTCTTTCCAAACTGCTTCGGGAGATTAGCGCTGGCGACACGCTTGTTGTGGTACGACTTGACCGCCTGGCGCGCTCGGTCAGTCATCTGCTCGAGGTAATCGAGGATATGACGGCGAAGGGCGCGCATTTCCGGTCGCTGCGCGATCCTATCGACACGTCGACGCCGCAAGGAATGTTTTCCCTCCAGGTTCTCGGCGCCGTGGCGCAGCTCGAACGCGCGCTCATTTCCGAACGAACGAAGGCGGGTATCCGCGCAGCCAAGTCCAAAGGAAAGCTTTCCGGCAACCCGGGCATCCGGGAAAAGCGCCCGGAGGCGCTGGCAAGGATGACCGCGGCCCAGAAAGCGGCATATGGCGATAGGATTCAGGCGTCCGCGAACCAATGGCTTCCTACCGTTCGTCGCATGCGACCGGATCACACATGGGACGACATCGCCCGAATGCTCAAGCAGCGGGGCCTCGACTGGACGCCAGAACGTCTTCGCCGAGCCGTGAAGTGGATGGTGACGGAACGCCTGGTGGATGCAGCGCTCCTGAAAAAATCTCCTCCCCGTCTTCCCGAAGATCGCCTGATGACGCTTGTGGCCGGCATCCATTCTTCGAACCCAGACCTGAAGCTCCGCGAGATCGCCGGCCAGCTTGAAAGACTGCACGAGCGCACGCCGCGCGGTGGATCCAAATGGGCGCCCTCGTCCGTCAAGAACCTGATCGACCGCGCCCGACGTTCCGGGTTGATCACCGACGTCGACATCGCCGCGGCTGAATAGCGAGAGGATCACCAAGATCTCGGCTTTCGCAGGTTTTTGAGCAGCGATTCCGATACGTGGAGGCGGCTGTCATCCTCGACCTCCTCAGCAGTTCGCGGCTTTCCAGCGCCAACTGCATTCTTCTGCTCGTCCAGCTTTGCCCGGAGCAACGCCATGACCATCGGCCAGGTCGAAAACTTCCCATCCTTGGCCCGGTCGGTCAGGCTGCGCAGATAGCCCCCAGCGTTATTGATCTGACCGGCCCGCTGATAGATCGAAGCCAGCGTGATCGCCGCGTGTTGATCGCCCATGGTTTCGCGGGCCTCCCGCCAGGCGCTCGGACTAATCCCCAGCATCGGCCGGGCAAGCTCAGCCGCCGCCAGCAAGTCGCGCCAATGCCGAATTGGACCTCCCTGGGCCAATTCCCGCATTTCGGGGCAGGCATCCAGCACGATTCCCAAAGGCAGCTCGCGTTTCGGCAAGCTCCGTACATTGTCGGTTTCCGCAACGCTGCCGCCCGCTTCATCTTTTTTTCCAGAGCTGTATTCAGATTCAAATTTAGAGTCTGGATTTGAATTCTGTTTGTGGCGACCGATATGGGACTCATTGGCGTCCAGATTCATCGTTTTTGTGAAAGATTCCAATACGTCACGGATCTCGATGCAGAGTTCCTGAAGCTCTTGCCCAATACTCTCGACAAGCTGCCGAGGTGCCGAGCGTGGCAGGCGGCCGATGATCCCCTGATAGGTCTGGGTAACTCTTCCCCAGTTTCCAGGAACGCTCTCTTCGACGCCAGTTTCGATCATTTTGACAATGTCACGACGAAGAAGAGTCAAGCGCTCCTTGGCCACCCGGAAGGCCTTTTTTTCAGCTTGCACTGTCTGGGCCAGATCTCGGAACTCCTCGGCCCGCGCGACGATCGGCGACAGATCGAACCCATAGGCCTGCTCAATCTCCCCTCCCCTTCCCTTGCGGGCGAACCGCTTGCCATTGGGGCTGTCGCGGCGAATGATGAGCCCGCAATCAACCAGTATGGCAAGATGCCGGCGCAGTGTCGTGGCGGGCATGCCGTTGGCGCGAGCCATCAGCTGTTCGTTAGAAGGCCATACGACCAGTTCGGCACCACCAGTCAAGGCGGTCTCCGGGTAAAACGTCAACAGCGCGTTCAGGATCGAGAGTGAGCGGTCCGTGGCTCCGATCAGTCCCCGGGATTCACGGATGTGCTGGAAGACCTGCCATTTGTGGGCGACAGTGTCTGATGCGACCGCTTTTGCTGCCATCTGGCTTGCAATATGGCCGAGTGTCATCGGCCGCCGCCCAAAGGACGTCGTTGAGATATGCGTCTGCATTTCCTTTTACCTTTTGTTAGGCAATTGAAATCCGCCCGTCGAAATGACGCTTTCCCTTACGGGACCCTTGACTACGATTCCTGGAAATGCGATTCTCTTAGCTGCGAGACTACAGAGAAGGTCTTCCGGAACGCCGTTTCGGGGGCCTTTTTCTTTTGCGGTGAGAGCCAGTCCATCTCAGTCGAGCGGAGCTTTAAATTGGATGAAACCCTGACTATTGGTCGAGCTTGCCTCCTCCGTTGGTTTCAATGAACTGGGCGTACAGACTGTCCAACTGGTCAGCGACATATTCGCCAAAAGTTGGCACCAGTCTCTCGTCGAAAACCAGCGCCGTTCGTCCAGTTTCTTGTCGGATCGTCGCTGCCTTTTTCCCCTTTGGCGTGCTCCAGGCCCTTACCTTTTTTGGAGTCTTCGCAGGTGGCCTTGAAACGGCGTTGAAAATGAGGTTAAAGCGGGTATCGCTATCAGATTGCTTGAACTGCTCTGACCCAAGCATCGCTTCGATTGCGTCCGTTGCCTTAGGCTTCCCAAGCCCCTCGGCAAGTACGACCCAACGCGATCGACCCGCTTTCGACGCTGGGCCGATTTGTGTGGCGAGGTTCAGCGGTATGCCCCTTGCTACAGTTATGTAGCGGCTGAGGTCGGCCTTGTCAGTGGATAGCGCGGCAATGATGGTGGCTCTATCAAAACCCGCATCTTCGAGGCGCAGGGCGAAGAGAGCCTTCTCAATGAACGAGAGGTCAGCGCGGTTAAGATTTTCGCGGCCCTGGGCCACGACCAGTTCACAGTCCGTGAGATTTCGAACAATGGCAGAAACCTCTCTCCGCAGATTTACTGCCGCGCGCAGCCGCCGCCTTCCATATACGATCTGATATCGACCGGCAGCCTCAGGGTGCGGTCTGACAAGAACCGGCACCTGCTGCCCCTCCTGCGAAATGCTCGCCTCAAGCTGCTCGAATTTCGGATCCACGTCTGAGGGCAGCCGATCCGCGATCGGCGACCCGTCGATCATGGATGGATCCAGGGACACGACGGCTTCGCCTGTAGCCAGTTGATCCTGCAGCCGAGCTGCAGCCTTTGCGCCCTCAGCCATCTCTTGCAAAGACGAACCCATGGCCGAAATCGCTCCGGTACGAACACGAGCGGTCGACTTGTCGACTGCTGCTCTATCGGTCGCAGGTTGCTTCTTGAGGAACAAAGTATCGATTGCGTCTTTGCGGCTCATGATATCGGCCTCTTGGGTTTGGCGTCGTGGCGTCGCATTTTTGATTGCAAATGCGCTTGGTTGGGAGCTCCCAACAAGACAAGACAACTGCACCCTGGCCAATTAGCGATGGGCGTGCGTCGTCGTCTCAAATTACCCCGGCTTCTCCAGTGCCCCATGTCCAGGGGGCGAATCAACACCTGTCTGTTGGGAGCTCCCAACAGATCTGTGAGGAACGCAAAGCCTTTCATTAGACCCGCCCCCACGCCATCTTGATCAAAGCCTCGATCTCCGAATTCACCGCATCTAAAGATTCCATCGCCCGGTCGTATGTCGATCGCGTAAGGTTCTCTCGCCCTATCTCATAGAGCGTCTGCTTGGTTAAACCGGCATCAGATACCGCTGCCGACTTGACCATAGGATTTGTAAGGACGTGATCCTCGAACATGTTGCGCAGCAGTGCCGTCACTTTCGTCTGCGGCGCGTCCTGGGGCTCATAGCGCGTCAAGAGATAGCGTATGAAATCGTACTGGAGATTGCCCCCCGCCTCTTTCACGACACCCAGAAGGTCGCGTGTCATGAGGAGAAACTGGCTCATGGAAGCGATATCCAGCATCTGAGGATGTACGGTGATTACCATTGATGTTGCAGCACACAACCCGCTGAGAGTCAAAAACCCAAGCTGAGGAGGGCAGTCGATGACCACGACATCGTAATCGTCGGCGACCTCATCAAAGGCTTGGGCCACGCGAGTGAAGAACAATCCGTCGCGCGTACCTTTGTCAGTCAATGCTTTCGGGGTGGTATGCTCGAACTCCATAAGCTCGAGATTTCCAGGAACAAGGTGAAGACCATCAAAATACGTCGGTCGGATCACATCTCGCAACGGACGACGTGTGTCGTCGTACCGAATAGCCGCATAGAGCGTTTCGTTTGCACCGACATCAGTTTCTGGCAGAACGCCGAGGAGTGCTGAAAGACTAGCCTGCGGATCGAGATCGACTGCGAGAACCCTGTAACCTTGCAACGCCAGATACTGTGCAAGATGAGCGGACGTCGTCGTCTTCCCAGAGCCACCTTTGAAGTTGGTTACAGCAACGACTTGCAAATGCTCAGAACCTCGGCGATGAGGCACAAAATCAATGCTTTCACGTCCTCGAGTCGAGCCGGCAAGCATCTGCCGGATTTCGTTTATCTGACCGAGGGTGTAAAAGCGCCGTCCGTTGCTGGCGAGTTCAGGTTGCGGCCCTTCGCCAGCCAGTGTCATCTTTCGAAGAGTTGAGTCAGATATTTTCATCAAGCGTGCGGCTTCACCCGAGGTGAATTTGCGCAAGCTCTTGTGCGACGTCGGAGGAAACAAAGCCTCGCTCATCGCTTGAAGCTGAGAGCTGAGCTGCTCAGCATGCTCACCAATGGTAACATCTACCGACGGGCGATCATTTCGGGATATGGCAGCGGCTTTGCTCACGGTGTTATCTCTTGTCACGGTTAATTGGCGCGTATTGCCATTTATCCGTGACGATTACCTAATGCGGGTGAGGTTGCAAGACGTTTTTGGTTAATGAACGGTTACGCGCGTTTCAATCGAAATCACACTAAATCCCGATTCTTCAAATGCTATCTGTGAGTTAGACCGATTCCCTTCTTCTGTGCGACGTGGCACCAAGTGCAGATCTGCACAACCTTGTCGGCGTCTGGTCGGCCTCACCCGCTCGCATTTCGCGCCTTGGAACACCGACTCGGTAGAATCACCTGAGGTGCAAATCTGCACGTAGGCAAACGCACCGTGAGATGATTTCTGTTCGCATGACCTGTTCATGCGGAGATTACGATGCGGATACTCACAGTTTCGCCGGACCAATACGAACGGTATCGAAGCTTCCTCAAACAGATGCACCGCCTTCGCGCGACGGTGTTCGGTGGCCGTCTCGAATGGGACGTCTCCATCATCGCTGGGGAAGAGCGCGACCAATACGATAATTTCAAGCCGAGCTACCTTCTGGCGATTACTGACAGTGGGCGGGTCGCCGGATGCGTCAGACTTCTTCCGGCTTGCGGGCCTACGATGCTGGAGCAGACTTTTTCGCAACTCCTCGAAATGGGCTCGCTCGCAGCGCATTCCGGAATGGTAGAGAGCTCTCGCTTCTGCGTCGACACCTCCCTCGTCTCACGGAGAGATGCGAGCCAGCTGCACCTGGCGACTCTTACCTTATTCGCCGGTATCATTGAATGGTCGATGGCCAGCGGCTACACGGAGATCGTCACGGCGACCGATCTTCGTTTCGAGCGCATCCTGAAGCGTGCTGGATGGCCGATGCGCCGGCTTGGTGAACCCACCGCGATCGGCAACACCATTGCCATTGCCGGAAGACTGCCAGCCGATCGTGCCAGCTTCGAGCAGGTTTGCCCTCCGGGCTACTATTCTATCCCCCGGATCGACGTGGCAGCGATCAGGAGTGCCGCGTGACCCAGCTGCGCTCTCACTCCCGTCTCGTCCGCAAACTCCAGGACGCACTCGGCGACCAGCTCTGCGTCGCGCTCGATGACGCGACGGTCGTCGAGATCATGCTCAACCCCGATGGTAAGCTCTTCATCGAGCGCCTGGGCCATGGCGTGGCCCCTGCAGGTTTGCTCAGCCCGGCCGCGGCAGAAGTTATCATTGGCAGCGTCGCGCACGCACTGCAATCAGAAGCCGACGACGAGCAACCGATCATCTCCGGCGAATTGCCGATCGGCGGCCATCGTTTCGAGGGCCTGCTGCCGCCAGTGGTTTCCGGACCGAGTTTCACTATCCGGCGGCGGGCCTCGCGCCTGATCCCGCTCGACGACTATGTGAAGCATAAGATCATGACGGCGGCGCAGGTATCGGTTCTGCGCAGCGCGATCGCTTCTCGCATGAACATTGTGATTTCTGGCGGCACCGGTTCGGGCAAGACGACGCTTGCCAACGCGGTCATTGCCGAAATCGTAGCGAATGCGCCGGACGATCGGATCGTCATTCTCGAAGACACGGCGGAGATCCAATGCGCCGCCGAGAACGCGGTCGCGCTCCACACGAGCGACACGATCGATATGGCCCGGCTTCTCAAGAGCACCATGCGTCTGCGGCCCGACCGGATCATCGTTGGTGAGGTGCGCGACGGGGCGGCCCTCACGCTACTCAAGGCCTGGAACACCGGGCATCCGGGCGGCGTCACCACCATCCACTCGAACACGGCGATGTCGGCGCTTCGCCGGCTCGAACAATTGACCGCGGAGGTGAGCCAGCAGCCCATGCAGGAAGTGATCGGCGAGGCGGTGGACCTGATCGTCTCGATAGAACGAACGGGGAAGGGGAGGCGGGTCCGTGAGGTCATCCATGTCGAGGGTTTCGCAAACGCCCGCTACCGAACCGAGCACTACGCGCAGATCGATGAGGATAGTCATGTCGCATAAGATCAGGATTGCCATCGCGCTTGCGGCATTCGCCGCCGGCTCTTTCATCGGTTTGGCGGATCCGGCCTTCGCCTCTTCAGGCGGCAGTCTGCCGTGGGAATCCCCGCTTCAGCAAATCCAGCAATCGATCACCGGGCCGGTTGCCGGCTTCATCGCACTCGCCGCAGTCGCGATCGCCGGCGGCATGCTGATCTTCGGGGGCGAGTTGAATGATTTCGCAAGGCGGCTTTGCTACGTCGCCCTCGTTGGCGGCGTTCTGCTCGGCGCGACACAGATCATCGCCCTGTTCGGCGCAACTGGCGCTTCGATTGGCGAGATGGAGGCTCGAACCGGGCCTGGGATCATCGAACCGGTAATGCTTCGCGCGCAAGGGGAGGGGGCCCATGGCTGAGCCGGGTTCCAACCTTGCGCGTTCTCGGGTCCACCGGGCGCTGTCGCGCCCGAACCTGCTGATGGGCGCCGACCGCGAGCTGGTATTGCTCACCGGGCTTGCCGCCGTGATCCTGATCTTCGTCGTGCTGACGTGGTACGCCGCATTGTTCGGCGTCGCGATCTGGCTCGTTGCGGTCGCGGCCCTTCGCATGATGGCGAAATCCGACCCGCTGATGCGCCGCGTTTATCTGCGGCATGTCTCCTATCGGTCCCACTATCGGCCGACCTCGACGCCCTGGCGCAAGTTTTGAGGTCGCGGGCATGGTGGCACTGAAACAGTTCCGACACTCCGGCCCGTCCTTCGCCGACCTGGTTCCCTATGCTGGACTGGTCGACAACGGCGTGATCCTGCTGAAGGACGGCTCGCTGATGGCTGGCTGGTATTTTGCCGGGCCGGACAGCGAAAGTTCGACCGACGCCGAGCGCAATGAGGTCAGCCGGCAGATCAATATGATCCTCTCCCGGCTGGGCTCGGGCTGGATGATACAGGTCGAAGCGTTGCGCGTCCCGACGATCGACTATCCGGCAGAGGACGCCTGCCATTTCCCCGATCCGGTGACGCGTGCGATTGACGCCGAGCGCAGATCTCATTTTGAGAGGGAGAGCGGACATTTCGAGAGCCGACACGCCCTGATCCTGACCTGGCGGCCCCCCGAGCCAAGGCGATCGGGGCTGACGCGCTACGTCTATGCCGATGCAGGGAGCCGTTCTGCCACCTACGCGGATACGGCGCTCGATTCCTTCCGCACTTCGATCCGCGAAGTGGAGCAATATCTTGCCAATGTCGTCTCCATACGCCGCATGATGACCCAGGAGACGCAAGAGCGTGGCGGTTTCCGCCGCGCGCGCTACGACGAGCTGTTCCAGTTCATTCGCTTCTGCATCACTGGCGAGAACCACCCCATCCGCCTGCCGGATATCCCGATGTATCTCGATTGGCTGGTCACCGCTGAGCTCCAGCACGGCCTGACGCCGACCATCGAGAACCGTTTCCTCGGTGTCGTCGCCATCGACGGCCTGCCGGCGGAGAGTTGGCCGGGAATCCTGAACAGCCTCGACCTGATGCCGCTCACCTATCGATGGTCGTCGCGCTTTGTCTTTCTCGATGAGCAGGAGGCACGCTCGAGGCTGGAGCGCACCCGCAAGAAGTGGCAGCAGAAGGTCAGGCCGTTTTTCGACCAGCTTTTCCAGACGCAGAGCCGCTCGGTCGATCAGGACGCCATGATGATGGTGGCCGAGACCGAGGATGCAATCGCTCAAGCCGCCTCGCAGCTCGTCGCCTACGGCTACTACACGCCGGCCATCATCCTGTTCGACGAAGTCCAGCCACGCCTTCAGGAAAAGTGCGAGGCGATCCGCCGCCTGATCCAGGCCGAGGGCTTTGGCGCCCGGATCGAAACTCTCAACGCAACCGACGCTTTTCTCGGCAGCCTGCCGGGCGTTTCCTATGCCAACATCCGCGAGCCGCTGGTCAATACCCGCAATCTCGCCGACCTCATCCCGCTGAACTCGGTCTGGTCCGGAAACCCGGTCGCACCGTGCCCGTTCTATCCGGCCGGCTCACCGCCACTCATGCAGGTCGCCAGCGGATCGACGCCATTCCGCCTTAGCCTCCACGTCGACGATGTTGGCCACACGCTCGTCTTCGGTCCGACGGGTTCTGGAAAGTCCACCCTGCTGGCGCTGATCGCCGCGCAGTTTCGCCGCTATGCCGGCGCGCAGATCTTCGCCTTTGACAAGGGCCGCTCCATGCTGCCGCTGACGCTCGCCATCGGCGGCGATCACTACGAGATCGACGGCGACGCGGCCGGAGAAGGGGAGGGAGCATCGCCACGACTGGCCTTCTGCCCGCTCGCCGAACTCTCGACCGATGGCGACCGCGCCTGGGCAGCCGAGTGGATCGAGACACTTGTCGCGCTGCAGGGCGTCACTGTCACGCCTGACTATCGCAACGCCATTTCCAGACAGTTGGTCTTGATGGCGGAATCGCGCGGCCGCTCGCTCTCGGACTTCGTCTCCGGGGTGCAGATGCGCGAGATAAAAGACGCGCTGCACCACTACACCGTCGATGGGCCGATGGGTCAGTTGCTCGATGCCGAAGAGGACGGACTGGCGCTCGGCGCCTTCCAGTGCTTCGAGGTCGAGGAGCTGATGAACATGGGCGAGCGCAACCTCGTACCGGTCTTGCTCTATATGTTCCGGCGTGTCGAGAAGCGTCTGACCGGCGCTCCAAGCCTGATCATCATCGACGAAGCCTGGCTGATGCTCGGTCATCCGACCTTCCGCGACAAGATCCGCGAATGGTTGAAGGTCCTGCGAAAAGCCAATTGCGCGGTCGTACTCGCCACGCAATCGATCTCGGACGCGGAGCGCTCCGGCATCATCGACGTGCTCAAGGAGTCCTGCCCGACCAAGATATGCCTGCCCAACGGCGCGGCACGCGAACCAGGGACACGCGAGTTTTATGAGCGGATCGGCTTCAACGAGCGGCAGATCGAGATCGTCGCAACCGCCATGCCGAAGCGCGAATATTACGTCGCCTCGCCGGAGGGTCGCAGGCTCTTCGATATGTCGCTCGGTCCCGTGGCGCTCTCCTTCGTCGGTGCGTCCGGCAAGGAGGATCTGAAGAGCATCCGCGCCCTTCATTCTGAAAACGGGGCGGATTGGCCCATTCACTGGCTCCAGCAAAGGGGGATCGCCCATGCCGAGACACTTTTCCCGGCCGCTTGAAGCGGCGCGCGTTGCTATGATCACGGCCATCGTTATCCTGGTCGCTTTCCCAACATATGCTGGCGGCGTCACCGGTCAGGCGACCGAATGGACGCAGCTTGCCAACAATGCCGAGCTTATCAGCCTCGTCGGCAAGTCGGCCGAGCAGGTGAATAACCAGATCACGCAGATCAGCCAGCTTGCGGAGCAGATCCAGAACCAGATCAACATCTACAAGAACCTGCTGCAAAACACCGCGCAGCTACCGAACCACATCTGGGGTCAGGTCGAGAATGACCTCAGCAAGCTGCAGAATATCGTCGCGCAGGGGCAGGGCGTCGCATTCTCGATGGGCAATATCGACGACGTCCTGAAGCAACGCTTCCAGAGCTTCGCAGACATGAAGACCAACTTGCCCGACGGCCAGAGCTTCTCGTCGACCTATCAAGGCTGGTCAGACACCAATCGCGACACGATCGCCGGCACGTTGAAGGCGGCGAATCTGACAGCCGAGCAGTTTTCCAGCGAGGAATCCACCATGTCCTCGCTGCGCTCTCTGTCGGAGAGCGCCGACGGCCAGATGAAGGCCCTGCAGGTCGGGCATCAGATCGCCACGCAGCAGGTGGCGCAGATGCAAAAGCTGCGCGGGCTCGTCTCGCAGCAGATGACGATGATGGGCACATGGTTCCAGTCCGAGCAGGCACAGAAGGATCTGGCCCAGGCCCGGCGTGAACAGTTCTTCAACGCGCCGACCAATGACATCCGCGGCGGCCAGACGATGGAGCCGCGCTGGTGAGCCCGCGCATCCTCATCGCCCTTGCCGTAGCCGGCCTCGTCGCGATCGCGGGCGGCACGATCCTCTGGGTGGTCGTCCAGCCGGATGCTGCGATTGAAACACCAACCGGGACGTCGGGCTCGGGAGAGGCGCGACGCGAGCAACGGGAGCGCTTCTTCGGCGGCGATCCGGATCGCGACGTGCGCGGCGGGCAGGAGATGAAGCCACGATGGTAGTCGTTCGTCCCTCTCGCCGCCTGGAAATGACCTTCATCGTGATGGCAATCGTACTGCTTGCGACCGCGCCGGCCTTCGCCCAGCAAGGCACGGTCCTGACCACATTGGAAAACCAGGTGGTCACCGCCGCCAAGGGCTGGGAGACGACGATCCTGAACGCGGCCCGATCGTTGTTCTGGATCCTCGCCGGAATCGAGATCGGCATCGCCGCCGTCTGGCTCGCAATCAACGCCGCGTCGCTTGATGCCTGGTTCGCCGAGCTTGTCCGCCGCATCATGTTCATCGGCCTTTTCGCCTTTATCCTCGAGCGCGGCCCGGCGTTGGCGAAGGCGGTGGTCGACAGCCTGTTCCAGATCGGCGCCGGTGGCGGCTCGGCCTCGCCCGCCAACATCTTCGATGCCGGCATCCGCGTCGCCTCGAAAATGTCCGAGCAGGCGAAGTTCGGCCTGTTCGAGGACAACGCGCTCGCCATCGCGGCGGTCTTTGCGATGGTCGTGGTCGTCGTCTCCTTCTCATTGGTGGCCGCAATCTTTGTGGCGGTCATGGTGGAGATGTATGTCGGGCTTCTGGCAGGAATGATCATGCTCGGGCTGGGTGGCTCGTCCTACACCAAGGATTTTGCGGTCCGGTATCTCGTCTACGCCTTCTCGGTCGGCATGAAGCTGATGGCTCTGGTGATGATCGCCAAGATCGGTTCGGACATCCTGATCGGACTGGCCGAGGCGCCGACGGCAACCTCCGACCAGTTTATCACGACACTTGCCATCGCCGGCATATCGGTCGTCGTGTTCGTCATCGCCATGTACGTGCCGCCGATCATCCAGGGCGTCGTCCAGGGTGCATCGGTCTCGGGCGGCATGGAGGCAATCCGCCACGGTGGTCAGACGGCCGCCTTCGCCGCCGGCGGCGCTTTCCTTGGCGCAGGCGCCGCGATGAAAGGGGCGCAATCGGCAAGTACGGCGAGGGCTGAGGGCTCATCGATGGCCGGGGCGGCGCTCCGTGGCATGGCGTCCGGCATCGGCAACGCCGGATGGGCGGCGGGCTCGGCAGCAAAGGAGAAGGCGATTGCCTCGCCCGGTGCCTATGCCGGCTCGCTGCTCGGTCTCGCCAACGCCAAGCTCGACCAGACGCGGCAATCCGGCAGGCCCTCGGCGCCTCCTCCGCCTCCACCCGTCAACGAAAACAAATAAGAGGCTGACCGCTCATGGCCGGACGTACCCCGCCCGACAATCCCTATATTGCTGCGAGAACCGAATGGAATGAGCGCTATGGCTCCTATGTGAAGGCGGCGGCAGCCTGGCGTCTGGTCGGCGTCACCGGGATGATCATGGCGGTGATCGGTTTCAGCTACGCGCTCTACCAGAGCACGCAGGTCAAGCTGGTGCCGTATATCGTCGAGGTCGACAAGCTTGGGACTGCCTCCAACGCCGGCTTCCCTCAGCAGATCGAATATGCCGATCCGCGCGTGGTGCGCGCCACGCTTGGCAGTTTCGTTTCGAACTTCCGGTCTGTTACGCCGGATGCGGTGGTGCAGAAGCAATATATCGACCGCACCTATGCGCTGCTTCGGACCTCGGATCCCGCGACCGAAAAGGTCAACGCCTGGTTCCGCTCCTCCTCGCCGTTCGAGAAGGCGAAGAACGCGACCGTCGCCGTCGAGGTCAACAACATCGTCGCGCTGTCGAACCAGAGCTACCAGATCGACTGGACGGAGTTCGAGCGCGATCGCCGCGGCAAGGAGACCGCAACACGCCGGTTCCGCAGCATCGCCACGGTAACACTCACGCCGCCGCAGGACGAGGGCGTCATCCGACTGAACCCGATCGGTCTCTATCTCCGGGATCTCGACTGGACCGCGCAGCTTTGAAAGGCATGGCCCCCAACATGAACATTCAACTCAGACGTTTTTCGGCCACGCTGACTGCTGCAACGATCGTCGCCGTCATCGTGCCGTTTTCGGCTTCTCTTTCCTCCCGCGCGCTCGCGGCCGATGGCGTCACAGCCAACGAAGCGAAGGGCATGGGGATATCCGGACAGTGGCGCGGCAGTCGCGGCCTCGTGACGAAAGGACCGGACGGAAAGGTGATCTTCCTCTATGGAGAAGTGCAGCCGTCCGTGGTCTGCTCGCCCTTGCAGGTTTGCGACATCGAGCTTCAGGGCGGCGAGGTGGTCCGCGACGTGCTGGTCGGCGACACGGTTCGCTGGAAGGTCGAGCCTGCAACCTCGGGCGCTGCCGGCGGGCAGGCGATCCACCTGATCGTCAAGCCGTCGGAGCCAAACCTCGTCACCTCTATGGTGGTGACGACCTCGCGGCGCACCTATCACATCCAGCTCAAGTCGCATGCAAACCAATATATGGCGCGCGTCGGCTTCGAATATCCGGAAGACGTCTCCGCCAGGCTCGCCGACATCAATGCGCGAATGGAGGCGAACACCATTCCAGGCGCCGGCGTTCCGGCTGAGCAGCTCAGTTTTTCCTATTCCGTCTCAGGCAGCGCCGGCTGGCGGCCGACGCGCCTCTATTCGGACGGGGAGAAGACCTACATCCAGTTCCCGCGCTCGATCTCCGGCCAGGACGCGCCGGTCCTCTTCGTGGTCTCCGGTGGGCAGAACCGCATCGTCAACTACCGGATGAAGGGAGATATGATGATCGTTGACTATAACGTCGACCGTGCGGTCCTCGTCTCCGGCGTCGGCTGGAAACAGGAGAAAGTGACGATCCGACGGGGAGGGCGGTGATGCGAAGCTTGCTCTCCCACCCACAGCCGTCGCACGCCATCCGCAGCCCTGCCGCAGCCTGCGCCCTTGCCCTCTTCCTTTCCGGATGCCAGTCGCTCGGAACGGATGGACTGACCGCCAGCAACGCCCCGGCCGAGATATCGGGACCGGCGGCGAGCGCCATCGCCGGTGACATGGTGGGCAGGCTCGCCGAGCAGATCGGCCCCGGCACGGCGACCGTCTCGCTGAAGCAGGACAACTCGCCCTTCGGGCAAGCGTTGGAAGCTGCCCTCAAGGGATGGGGCTATGCTGTCGTGACTGACCAGAAGACCGATGGCGTCTCGCGGATTGTACCCCTCGCCTATGTCGTCATTCCCTTTGAGGGCCAGGTACTCACACGTCTGTCGACCAACAGTATCGAGCTCGGCCGCGCCTATATCGTCACCACGAGTGGTGCGCAGCCGGCGAGCGCGCTCGCAGTCATGAAGCGCGGTTAGGGGAGGGCAGACATGGTTCAGTCGCTCAAGCTTGGCGGTACTGCCCAAGAGGAGGAGGCAGTCTCCGGCATGCGCCGGATCAACCGGCTGCCAATCATTATCGTGGTCGTGCTGGTCGTCGCCTTCCTGGGCGTCATCTTCTATGGTCTAACCTCGCGTGGTCTGTATTTTCGGGGGGACGAAGGTCCAGACACAAGTTCGGGAAATCCGGCCTCGACCTTCGCCGACCAGATCAAGCGCGGTGTCTCGGACGGCATCATTGGCGAGCCACAGCAGGTGACGACGCTGCAGCCGACGCCCGTCGAGACGCAGGGAGAGAAGCGAGCGGTCAATCCGTTCACACCGCAGCCTGGTCAAAGAGAAGAGGCGCGGCCGGAAGCGCAACTGGAATCCGAACAAGTATGGCGCGCCCGTTTGCAGCGCGAGCAGGAAGAGCAATATCTTCGCGAGCGGCAGCGCCAGAGAATGGCCCGGCTGCAGGCCAATGACGCCGCTTATGACTCGCCAATCGCGGTCGATCGCGGCAAGTTCAACGAGCGCGAAGCGAACACGAACGACACAGCCGCCGCTACGACCAGCGGGGCTTCCACCGCAATGACACCTGGCGCGTCGGACCTCTACGCCGCAGCTCTTCGTGCTGGTCTCGGTGGACAGAATGGTGATCCGAACGGCCAGAAATCCAAGGAGGATTTCTTCAATGCCGACCTCAAGGAGCTCGGCTACCTTCCCAACCGTGTCGTCCCCCAACAGTCGCTTTACGAACTCAAGCGTGGCTCTGTTATCCCCGCGACATTGATTACCGGGATTAATTCCGACCTTCCCGGCCGGATCACCGCTCAGGTGAGCCAGAACGTCTACGATTCAGCGACGGGACATCTGCTTCTGATCCCGCAGGGAACGAAGCTGTTTGGCCGCTATGACAGCAAGGTCTCGTTCGGCCAGAGCCGCGTCCTTGTCGTCTGGACGGACATCATCTTCCCGAACGGCTCGACGCTTCAGATCGGCGGCATGGCCGGGACGGACGCGCAGGGCTACAGCGGTTCCCGCGATAAGGTGGATCGGAACTGGCTCCAGACGTTTGGTTCGGCCATCCTTATTGCGGTGATCGGCACGGGGATCGACATGGCCGTGCCTGAGAGTTCGACACTCGCGACGCAGGATACGGCATCAGATGCGGCGCGGAGGAATTTCGCAGAGACTTTCGGGCGCGTCGCTGACCGGACCATCCAGAGAAACATGGACGTGCAGCCTACGCTCGAGATCCGGCCTGGTTACAAATTCAATGTGCTGGTCGATCAGGACATTGTTTTCCCGGGAGCATATCGATGAGACACGTGCCCCGGCCCAACATGTCTGCTGTGTTCGGGCAAAACAACACCGTGTCGAAAGTACCCAACCGCTCGAATTACAGCGTTCCGGGAATCACGGTGTTCGGAGGAATCTTTCTGTCTGCAGTCGCCACAGAATCTTCGTCGAGCCGTGATTTCGACGAGCTGCGCGCCGGTCCCGCTGCCTATCGCATCCCAAGCAAATACCGAGCCGACGGAGATACCAGCAACGATGTTTTCGTGCAGGTAAATCTCGCCGACTGGGGGCCTCTAGAACGGGATAAGCCGGGTTCGCCAGCCTTTCGACCACGACACCGGGCTGAACCCGATATCTTTGACAACTTGCTGCGATCCTGACGATCAAATGGTTTCATAGGGCAAGGCTTTCAAAGCATCAAGCAACGCTGCCCGGAACTCGCTAACCAAGCGCGGCGGTGGGCTGTCGGTCGGAAGAACTATAGCAAAATGGTAGGGGACAACCGGATCAAAGGAGCGCTGAATAACCGGATTTGCACTGTAGTAGTCGGCAGTGAAGGGGTCGACGATACCAACCCCCATTCCCCTGCTTACCAGATCGCAGAGATTCAGCGCCAGACTACTTTCTATCCTGCGATTACAGTGGACGCCGCAGCTGTCCAGTGCGGCGTCCGTTTGCATCCGTAGAAGGCTCACTGGAGAGAGGCAAATCAATGACTCTCCTTCAAGGTCCGTCGCATGAACAGTTTCCTTGTCTTCGAGACGATGCCCCGGCGGCAGCAGGCAGACCGCACGAAAGGAAGGGACAGGTTCGGTGGTGAGACCAGGATAGTCGCCAGCCAATATCGATATTCCGAGATCGTAGTGCTGGAGCGAGACCAATTCGAGGACCGTCTGGGAAGGAACTGTGTCGAGGTAGACCGACACGTCGGGCCGATCGGCGATGAACGTCTGAATGACGCCGGACATAAAACTCAGAGCTGGCGCTGTATAACAGGCGACCCTTAGGGACCCCATATGAGACTTCTTCAGTTCAGCCGCGACTTTGTCGATGTGCTGAATCCCGTTGAAATGTCGCGACACTTCCTTGAACAGAATACCGGCCTCCCGCGTAGGACGTAACCGGTTGCCCGTTCTTTCGAAGAGGCTGATCCCAATTTCCTCTTCGAGATCCCTGATCAGCCGGCTGATCGCGGGCTGCGTGATCCTCACCAGATTCGCTGCTGACGTCATACCTCCTGTCAGCATGACTGCCCGGAACGCTTCTAACTGACGCGATTGAATCATTGCTTTCTCCATAACAAATACACATGGGCGCATGCCTATTACTGCCCTTGCGATATGGAAGGCAAGCTTTTAGTAACAATAGAAAACTGGGTCCTACTCTCGAAGAATGCACTGCGGCGGTCACGTCAACACGTGCTGCACCGTTGAGAATGAATGCTGGGCAGATTGCCAGCGGCGTCATTTTCGGCTGTCCCGTCCTCACGGTTTTGCGCTGCATCGCAAGAGATTGGGAATGATAAACAAGGGAACGCGAATGGACGCTACTCAACCCACCCTGGTGGCAGAAGACGTGCATAAAAACTTTGGGACGCTCGAAATTCTGAAGGGGATTTCACTTACGGCCAATAAAGGCGACGTGGTCTCGATTATCGGCAGCTCCGGCTCCGGCAAGAGCACTTTCCTGCGTTGTATGAACTTCCTCGAAACGCCGAACAAGGGCCGTATCGCGGTTGGGCAGGAAGAAGTTGTCGTCAAGACCGATGCGGCTGGCCGATTGATCGGCGTCGATCGCAAAAAGATCGAACGCATGCGCATGCAGCTCGGCATGGTGTTCCAGAGTTTCAACCTGTGGGGACATATGACCGTCCTGCAGAACGTCATGGAAGGGCCTCTCCACGTTCTCAAGCAACCCAAGGGCGAAGTGCGCGACCGCGCGATGGATTTTCTGGACAAGGTCGGCATCGCAAACAAACACGCCGCCTATCCGTCTCAACTGTCCGGCGGGCAGCAGCAGCGCGTCAGCATCGCACGCGCGCTGGCCATGCAACCGAGCGCCCTTCTCTTCGACGAACCGACCTCTGCTCTCGATCCGGAATTGGTGGGCGAAGTCCTGAAGGTGATCAGGAAGCTCGCCGAAGAGGGACGGACCATGGTCGTGGTGACGCACGAAATGGGTTTTGCTCGCGATGTATCGAGCAAAGTTCTCTTCCTCGAAAAGGGGCAAATTGAAGAGCAGGGAACGCCACAAGAAGTGTTCCAGAATCCGACGTCACCAAGGTGTCGGGCCTTCCTCTCCAGCGTTCTGTGAGCGCGCAGGCGCACAGATCAACCAGCATTCGAAAATAAACAAAACAGCAACAGAGGTGAACGTTATGAAATTCTTCAACTTGAATGCGCTTGCGGCAGTCGTGACTGGTGTGCTTCTCGCGGCAGGCCCGACCCAAGCCAAGGACTACAAAAGCATTACGATCGCGACCGAAGGGTCCTATGCGCCGTACAACTTCAAGGACGCGGGCGGTAAACTGATCGGCTTTGATATCGATCTCGGAAATGACCTTTGCAAGCGCATGAACATCGAATGTAAATTCGTCGAGCAGGCTTGGGATGGGATCATTCCTTCGCTCACGGCCGGTCGTTATGATGCCATCATGGCGGCGATGGGAATTCAGCCGGCGCGCGAAAAGGTAATTGCGTTCTCCCGGCCGTATCTCCTCACGCCGATGACGTTCTTGACGACAGCGGACAGCCCGCTTCTGAAGACCCAGGTGGCAATCGAAAATCTTCCGCTCGACAATATCACCCCCGAGCAGAAAGCCGAGTTGGACAAATTCACCAAGATTTTCGAAGGCGTTAAGTTCGGCGTTCAGGCCGGCACATCTCATGAAGCATTCATGAAACAGATGATGCCGAGCGTGCAGATCTCGACTTACGACACCATAGATAACGTCGTGATGGATCTGAAGGCGGGCCGGATCGACGCAAGCCTGGCTTCGGTCAGCTTCCTGAAGCCGCTGACGGACAAGCCCGACAACAAGGACCTCAAGATGTTCGGCCCGAGAATGACGGGGGGGCTGTTCGGCAAGGGCGTCGGTGTTGGCATCCGCAAAGAAGATGCGGACCTCAAAGCCCTGTTCGACAAGGCAATTGATGCCGCCATCGCGGACGGCACGGTTCAGAAGCTGTCCCAACAGTGGTTCGGCTACGACGCCTCCCCCAAGCAGTAATTCTCTTTCAATCGGAGCGTCGGCATTTATTCGGCCGCGCTCTTTGCGTTTTGCAAAGCTTGAGGCGTAGGCCATGGATTTAACACTACTTCAATGGGGGGATGCCGGCTGGGGCGATGAACTGGCGCGAGGGGCGATGATGACCGTTGTCGTTGCAGCCTGTTCGTACTTTTTCGGAATCATCTTCGGTTCGCTCTTTGCTGCGGCAAAGCTTTCCCGTTTTTGGTCACTACGCTTGCTCGGCGACGTCTATACGACAGTTGTTCGCGGTGTCCCCGAACTGCTCATCATCTTTCTGGTGTTCTTCGGCGGTGGGACACTGCTGCGGACAATCGCCAACGGGCTTTTCGGATACGAGGGCTACATCGAGCCTCCGATCTTCGTGATCGGTGTGCTTTGCATCAGCGTGAGTGCGGGAGCGTATGCGACAGAAGTCATTCGCGCAGCCGTTCTCGCTGTTCCACCCGGACAGATCGAAGCAGCGAAATCCATTGGAATGGGTCCGTGGCTGCGCCTGCGCCGGGTGTTGATCCCCCAAGCCGCCAGATTCGCGCTGCCCGGGCTGGGAAATGTCTGGCAGTTCACCCTCAAGGACACTTCGCTGATCTCTGTCGTCGGTCTAGTCGAGATCATGCGGACAGCGGCCATGGGTGCGGGTTCGACGAAACAGCCATTTACCTTCTACATCACCGCCTTCGTGATATTCCTTCTGCTTTCCTCCGTCTCAAACCGGGGCTTTCTCAAAGCTGAAAAATGGGCGAACCGCGGTGTGAGGAGCCAATAGTATGGATATTCAACTCATCATCGAGTCGTTCCCGAAACTGCTCGCCGCCGTCCCCACGACGCTCACCCTCGCGTTCATATCGCTCCTCATCGGGTTTGTTGTTTCTGTGCCTGTTGCGCTGATGCGGCTTTCGAAGAACCGTATCGTTTCTTCATTGGCATACGGCTACGTCTACATCATCAGATCGACGCCGCTTCTGGTGCAGATGTTCCTGATTTACTACGGCTCCGCTCAGTTCAGGGGCGTTCTCTCCGAAGTTGGCTTGTGGTCGTCATTCCGCGAGCCATGGTTCTGCGCGATCCTGGCGCTGGCCCTCAATACCGCAGCCTACACCAGCGAGATCATCCGGGGCGGCATCCAGTCGGTTTCGCTCGGGCAGATCGAAGCAGCGCGTGCAGTCGGAATGTCGACCTTTCTTCAATTCCGGAGGATCGTGTTCCCGATCGCCATTCGGCAAGCATTGCCGGCATATGGCAACGAAGTGATGCTCATCATCAAATCGACGTCGCTTGCTTCGACAATCACCATTGTCGAAGTGACCGGTCTGGCGAAGCAGATCATCTCGGCCACCTACAGCCCGGTCGAAGTGTTCATCGTCGCCGGTGCGATCTACCTGTTTATCACGTTCGTTGTCAGCCGTCTGGTCATGCTGGCGGAGTGGTGGCTGAATCCGCACATGCGCGCCCGGGTGGGCGGAACGGCTCCGAAGGCCGCGGAGACGCATTAGAACTTGGAAATCCCCGTTGGATTAGCGATCGAAAGAGTGCGCTCAGGCGAATGTCGACGTAGCATTCAAATCTTCGGGTTTGAATGTTACGTTGCTTTGTATTGGTGAGCGGAGATGTCGTATCAAATAGAGATCGGAAGCATCCGCTGCTTTGTCGTTGCCGCTGAAGAACTACATTTCCGCAGGGCCGCGATCCGACTGAACATGTCGCAGCCAACGCTCAGCCAGCAGATCAAGCGGCTCGAAGAGCTTATGGGGGTGCAACTGTTCATCCGTTCTACGCGGCGCGTGGATCTGACGCGTGCGGGGGCATCATTCCTTGATCACGCGCGAGATATCCTTTTGAAAATCGACGAGGCGATCCTCAATGCCAAGCTGGAAGCCGGCGGTCTCAGTCCCGGCGGAGAAGAGCTGATCATCGGAGCGATCAGCCCGGCCACCAGTCAATTGCTCCCCTTGATCTTGAGCCGTTTCCGGCAAAGGTTTCCCAGGACAAGGCTTGCCATCAAAGAGGTCGATTCTATCGAGCTTCTGCGAGGGATCGAGCGCGGTGACTTCCATGTCGGGTTGATGCGACCGCCATCCAACAGCAATCTCGTGCGGTTTCGCCACCTGCTCTCGGAACGATTTGTCGCCGTCATGCCTCGCCAATCGGCGCTTGCGAGGAAACCGGCGTTGAGATTGTCAGATTTCGCCGGGCACGGTGTTTTTGCGCTGAAGCGCTTCGAGCTATCGTGTTTTGAGACTGTATACGAACAACTTTCCGGCGCCGGCCTGCTGATCGAGAACGACATAGCGGTCTCCGACACCAATACAGCTCTGGCCCTGGTGACTGCCGGCGCCGGGATCACGTTCCTGCCGGAGTGGGTGTCTGCGATGGCCCCTGACGGCGTTGTTACCCGGGTTGTGGACGATATGTCCGTCGAAATTTCGATGGCCGTGGGCTGGAATCCAGATTGCCCGGTTCCAGGGATACTGCCTTTCGTCGAGTTTGCGACGTTGGCTGCGCAAAACCTGATTTCAGCACGAAAATAGCGGCGCTTTTGAAATCCTGAATGAACAAAGGATGCCCCTGGAGGAGGCATCCCAATAGCCGCACTTTCAGACGACCGTTCACACTAGTCTAACTGATTACGATCACAGGACCATCGCCGCTACAACCGGCCGGCTTCTTCGGCAATGACTTGATCCAGTTTCCCGGCATCAACCCGCTCACCTTTCGCCAACAGGCGGTGATGAACGCGATCGACGAGCTGGCTGCGGATGCGCTGTTCATAGGTCAACGCCCGCGATGCCAGTTCCCTGCGTGTCTGCTGCGACCACACCTGGTCCTGACGCTGGCGTACGATGCAGAAATTAAAGTCGTCTGACTTTCGGTTTGCGCGTTCGCGGCGATGTTCTGCGGTCGCCGCCTCGTCGATCTTACTGTCCCGGTCGAAGACGACAGCATAGACGTCGGCGGCCCGCTCCGGGGAAAGCATGCCGTTTTCGATCTCGCGCGCGATCGCCGCCACATCCCGCTCAAGAGGTTCGCCGAACGCCCCGCCTGTGGAACTGGTGATCCTGAGAATATCGCCCTGTCCGAGCTCCAGCACCGAGATCTTGCCGACCGATCGCTCATCGGGTCGGCCAGGATTGACGACTGCCTTACCCAGAAGACCGATCTCTCCCCCCTTGAAGCCCCACGGCGCGAACACAAACCGGTTCAGGTTTCTGACCGTTATGACCGCGCGATTTGACGTGTTTTCCATTTCAATTTCGAGCGCGGCGCCGCTGGCGAACCTTCCCGCGCGGCGACTGTCCGGCACGAGGCGGAGCGCCCGCATGACTAGCACCGTTTCGATCTCGATGACTTCGACTGGCACGCTGCGCTGTGAGTAGCGTACTTCCGATCCGTCCAGGCCGTCAACGCCACGGCGGGCACCGCCGCCGCCGTCGATCGTACCCACCACGTTGACACGGTCACGGCCTGTACGAGGATCGGGAGCCGAAACGACGATAACCCCGCTCATACCGCCACCGGCTGCGGCAAGGCCCTCCGGTAGTGCCTGATTGAGGCACCCCAGGATAACGTCGTAGGCGCGTGTCGCTGATGCAGCACGAGACCCGCCGGAAGCGGGATAGACCGCGTTGAGAACCGTGCCACGCGGAGCATGGCCGTGGATCGCCCGCAAGATACCGGAGTTGCGCGGCGTCAGCGGATCAACGGTCAGGATGTAGGCGTAAAGGCACTGGATAATGTAGGGGTGGGTGGTTGCCCCCGTTACCAGGTTGTAGGCGGCCGCCAATTGCGGATCCGTGCCGGTAAAATCAACCTCGATCTCGCTGTCCTTCACCGTCATGGTCACGCTGAAATAGGCCAGCTGACCATCATGGATCCCTTCAAGATAGTCCGAGAAGGTATAGACACCGTCTCGAATCGTCCTGATCACCGCGCGGGCCTTGGTCTCCGCGTAGTTGATGACGTCCTGCATCCCCTCCTCGACACTCTCACGATCATATCGCTCGCAAAGCTCGCTCACGCGCCGGTCCATGCTCTTCAGGCCCGAGATCATGGCCTGAATGTCGCCCCACAACTCGGTCGGAATTCGGCTGTTGTCCTGGAAGATCGACTTGATCGCTTCGTTCAACACCCCTCCTTCGTAGAGCTTCATTGGCCTGACACGGAGGCCCTCCTGGAATACTTCCGTGAAGGCTGGCGAGATACTTCCCGGAACGGCGCCGCCGATATCGGACGCATGGACAAATGCCCAGCCGATCGCGATCAGCTTCTCGTCGAAGAAGATCGGATAAAGCAGCGTAACGTCCATCAGGTGCGTCACCAGACCGTCCGTGGCAAAGGGATCGTTGGTGATGATGATATCGCCTGGCTTCAGGTTCTCCCGGCCGATGGCATCCAGCGTCGGCTTCAACGGGGAGCCGACGAAGACATTGACGCCAGACAACATCGGATAAGCGAACATTTCGCCTTCGGCAGTCGCAATCGCACACTGGTAATCCTGGACGATCTTAACAAAAGTCGTATGGGCGGTGCGGTAGATCGCGGCAGAGGCTTCTTCGACAATCGCGTTGAAGCGATTGTTCATGACGGCAGTACGAACGGCATCCATTGATCAGCTCCGGGTCATGAGGATTGCGCCAAAGGCTCCGACGCGGGCAACGAACTCTGGCGGAACGACGATCGTCGCATCACGCTGCTCGATGACGGCCGGCCCCTGGATCGCATCGTTGGGGGTGAGAGATGCGCGATCAAAGACGCGTACCTCAGGAATGAGTTTGTTGTGGAAGCGCATCGAACGCACCGTTTTGAGCGCACCGCCAGCCCCGGACGTTTCAGGTGTAGAGGGCTGAGGTATCGACATCGATCCACGCACGCGCATGCGCAGGTCGACGAATTCGACTGGCGCCGCTTTGTCGGCATGGCTGTAGATGCGTTCGTGCTCTTGGTGGAAGGCGGCATGCATTGCGGCAATGTCGTGCGCTTCGATCGCCGTATCCGGCAGCCGCACGTCAACCTGGAAGGACTGCCCGACGTAGCGCATCTCGGCCCAGCACTCGAACGTTTTCGACACGAGACGCTCCGGCGGTGCCTGTCGCGATAACCATTCGGCTCCCTGCTCGCGAAGGACCTGAAACTTCTTCGCGATGAGAGAACCATCGATATCAAGGCCGTGGACGGTTTCGAGCGCGTCGTTGCTCAAATCAGAGACAAGGCCCCCGAGGGCACAGAATACGGAAGGTGTCGCCGGCACAAGAACGCGGTTCACGCCGATCTCGGCCGCAAGGAGCGGCCCCTGGATCGCGCCAGCTCCGCCGTAAACGAGCACCGTCAGATCTTCGGGATCGACGCCCTGGCGTGCGAGATAGGGCAAGACACCGGCCACCATGTTCGAGCTTGCGACGGTGACGCACATTTCCGCGGCGCTGAGCACGTCCGTCTTGAGAGTCTCCGCAATCGGCGCCATAGCGCGTTCGGCGGCATGACGATCGAGCTGCATATCGCCGCCAAGAAGGGCTTCAGGCAAATAGCCCGCAAGTAAAAAGGCATCGGTCAGCGTGGGTTCCGTGCCGCCTCGGCTGAAGCAGGCAGGACCAGGATAGGACCCAGCACTGCGCGGGCCGATACGCAACACCCCGCCATCAATCGTGACGACCGAACCGCCGCCTGCGCCGATCGCCTCGATGCTGGTAACTGGCATGACAACCGGAAACTCACCCACCTCGGCCGAAGTCGAGGTCAGAGCTTCGCCATCGCGCACGAGCGAGATGTCAGTGCTGGTGCCACCCATGTCCATGGTGAGGATGTTGTGTTCGCCCAAGGCGCGGCCGAGATATTGCACAGCCGTCACGCCAGACGCCGGACCCGACAGAAGCGTATGGACGGGGAAGTTGCGCGCCTCACTGGCGGCCATCGCACCACCGTTCGAGCGTGTGACGAAAAGTTGCGACCCTGGCAACCGTTCAGCCACATAAGTTTCGACCGCACCGATATACTCGTTCATCCGGCGCTTCACGAAAGCGTTGAGCACACTGACGATCGCTCTTTCGTATTCTCCGATCCGCGGCCAGATCTCGCTGGACAGGCTGACCTCGGCATCTTCGCCGACCGCTTTACGGATAGCCCGCGCGACCGCTTGTTCATGCTGCGGGTTGGCGTAGCTGTGAAGCAGCGCGACCGCATAGCCGGCAGCACCTGCGTCGGCTGCACGACGGGCAAGTGCCTCGACTGCGGCCTCGTCGATCGAGGTTCGAACCAAGCCGCCGCGCAGCAGGCGTTCCTCAACCTCGAAAACCATCTCGCGATCGATCAGCGGCCTGGTTCGGGTCTCGAACAGGTTCAGAGGGTTGCGGACGCCGATCCGCTGCAGTTCGAGCAGATCCCTGTATCCCTTCGTTACGAAGAACGCGATCTTCGGGCCTTTTCGCTCGATTACGGCATTCGTGCTGACCGTGGTGCCGTGCATGAGGAAGGCTGCCTCGCCCGGCTCGGGCGCGAGCCGTTCCAGTAGTTTTTCGAATCCCTCGCGGAAACCGTTTTCGAAAGCGGGAGGAGTCGAAGGTACCTTCAGAGTGACGATCCTGTCCTCTCCTTCACGCCACCCGCAAAAATCTGTGAACGTCCCACCGATATCAACGCCGATTCTAAGCATCTGCCACTTACCCTCGCTTCTTCAGTTGGTCGGCCTGCGGGATATTTCGATCTACTCTGATCTTCATGAAACCTGTCTCCGTCCTGGAATGATTCGCGATATTTCAGCGATGAATACGCTGCTCACTCTGTTTGGAGAATTTGCATATCCCACCGATTGATTGGCAACGGCAATCAATCGGAACGGATGAGACTCGCCTGCTTATAGAAACTGAGGGCGACGAAGGTGACTGAGATTAACCGGTCGCGTCCTGTGGCTCGCGACGGCCCTAGAACCGTGCCGCCTTCATAACATTTGAACATCGCCGTATGCCTATTACTGCCCTTGTAGCATGGGCGGCAACGCCTTATCCCTAAGCTGGAAGGCAAGAATTCCAAGATAGCCAGATCTGCAATAGACCCGCTTCACATGGTGATCATCTGTTCAAGACTGATGAAATCGAAGCAAAGAAGGTCCTCAAAACTTGGCCGTAAAACGGCGACAGCTGGACACACTGTATAGCCGACCGCACGAGGATTGAAGGATGCGTCTGGCTCACTGGAGGCTAATGGCCACGGATCGAACGTTTCGCCCGGGCACGGAAGCCTTCGTATTGTGAGAAGGTTAAATGGATCACGAGTTCGAGACAGCCATTGTTGGCGGCGGTGTAGTGGGCGCCGCAATTGGATACGGGTTAGCCAAGTTGGGGCGCCGGGTGATCATCATCGATGGCGCGGACGATGCGCTGCGTGCGTCCCGAACGAATTTCGGCCTGATCTGGGTTCAGGGCAAGGGCGACGAATATCCTGCATATCATCGCATCACGCGGCAAAGCGCTGAGCTGTGGCCCGGTTTTGCATCCGAGTTGAAAGAACTGACGGGTGTCGACGTGGAGTACCGCCGCAACGGTGGTTTGCTCTTCTGTGCGTCGGAAGCTCAGGCAGAAGAAGAAAAAGCGATCGGCGAGAAGATGGCTGCCATTCATCCTGACTATCGCTTCGAGATGCTGGAGCGCTCGCGCATCGAGCGCATGCTTCCCGACATCCGTCTCGGGCCGAAGGTGTGTTCAGCGTCGTTCAGTCATATGGACGGTGACGTCAATCCTCTGCTGGTCCTTCGCGCTATGCTGGACGGATTTGTGCGCCTCGGTGGAACCTTGATGACGGGCGAACACGTCGACAGCATCGCGCCCACGCTTGGCGGCTTCCGACTGGCGACGGATGGCCTCACGATAGAGGCGGAGCGGGTGATTATTGCAGCGGGAAATGACTCCATGGCTTTTGCCAAGAGCCTGGACCTTCCGCTTCTGCTCGTCCCGGAAAAGGGGCAGCTTCTCATCACGGAACGGGTCGCCCCGGTTTTCCCTTACGCCGCCAGCGGTATCCGTCAGACCATGACGGGCACGTTTCAGCTCGGCGTTACGAATGAACGTGTGGGCCGGTCTACCGACGTGACAGCTGCCGGCGCACGTCATATCGCCAATCGCGCGATCAATGTGATGCCTGACGTCGGCGCGTTGCGTGTCATACGGCAGTGGGCGGGACTACGCGTGCTGACCCCGGACGGGGTGCCTGTCTACGATCGGTCGCGGCGATACCCAGGTATCCACGTCGTCGCATGCCATTCCGGCGTCACCCTTGCCGCTCTGCATGCAGGTCCTTTTGCCGAATGGTTGGCAGCCGGTGGAAGGGAGCCATCCTACGACGCTTTCCGCGGCAGCAGATTCAAGATGGGGATCGCGGCGTGACGAGTGAAATTCTCTTTCCCTCCGGCCAAGCCGTGGAAATCACCGTCGACGGTCGTCTCGTGACCGCTCGCGATGGAGAGCCTCTGGCCGCCGTCTTTCTGCGTCTGGACGACATCCATACGCGGACCTCCTTTCCTTCCGCCCAGCCCCGGGCGCCCTACTGCATGATGGGCGTCTGTTTCGAATGTGTCGTGCACGTCGAAGACATCGGCACGATCCGAAGCTGTCAGCAAACGGTTCACGCCGGCATGAGGGTCGAACGCCATGACCATCCGAAGAGGCTGAAATGAACCATCATTCGAGCGCCGACCTGTTGATCGTCGGAGCCGGCCCCGCTGGCATGGCCGCAGCGAGGCGCGCTGTACGCGGCGGTCTGTCCGTCATCGTGCTGGATTCGCAATCACAGCCTGGAGGTCAGATCTGGCGCAATGCCGGCCGCAACGCTACAAGCCCAATCATAAACATTCTGGGGGCGGAATATCGACGCGGCGTCCGGCAAGTCGAAGCATTTCTGGCCTGTGGCGCCGACTACATCCCGGATGCTCAGGTAAGCAGGCTCAGCCAGGGTTGGACGGTGGAATACGTCTGGGGCGGAGAAATTCGCTCCGTCAGGGGACGGCATCTCTTGCTCGCTACGGGCGCACAGGAACGCCCGGTTCCGTTCACCGGCTGGACGCTACCCGGCGTCATGACGGTTGGCGCCGCACAGATCCTGTTGAAAACGGCAGGTCAGTTGCCGAGAGGCCCCGTTGCCGTCGTCGGCAGCGGGCCTCTCCCGCTGCTATATATGCAGCAGATGCGGCTCGCGGGGGCAAAGCCGGTCGCTCATCTCGATACGACCCCTCGGGGTCTCATCAGCCGTTCGCTGCGCGGTTTTCGCGGAGCACTGCAGGAGCCTGGCCAAATCCTGAAAGGGATTGCCTGGTTACCGCAGTTCAGTGGCGTTCGGCACGTACGCAACGTGGTCAAAATCAGCGCCAAGGGAAGCGGACGACTGGAAACTGTACGGTTCGAAACTTCAAGCGGAAGGTCCGACAGATTGGAGGTCAAATCCCTTCTTGTTCACGAGGGGCTGGTGCCAAGCCATCAGTTGGCGGTGTCGGCCGGCGCGCAACTGATGTGGGATGTCGGCCAGTCAGCGTTCCGGCTTGAGCGCGACGAGTGGATGAACGCAGGTCCGGACGGACTATACATAGCCGGGGACGGTGCGCGGATCGGAGGCGCCGTCAATGCCGAGATCGAGGGAGAGATCGCCGCGATCGGCGTCCTTCTTCGTGACGGCGCCCTGACGGCCGCTCAGGCGGATACCGAGACAAAACCGCTGAGAGCGCAGCATGGCCGGCAAAAGTCGTTCCGGCGATTTCTGGATGGGGCCTACCCGCCGAATATTGCGCGGACCCCGCCGGACGACGCAACGATCGTCTGCCGGTGCGAGGAGTTGAGCGCGGGCGTGTTGAGGGAAGCTGCTGTCCGTGGCGCTTGCCGAGGCCCCAACCAGCTGAAGAGTTTTACGCGCGCGGGCATGGGTCCCTGTCAGGGAAGGCAGTGCGGCTACCCGGTGCACGAGCTGGTGAAGTCAGTCGCCGGGCTGACCGCCGGCGAGGTCGGCCTGTTCAATCCGCGGCCTCCCTTCGTTCCATTAACGGTGTCGATGCTGGCAGCTCAGCAGGCCGAGGAAGTCGTTTCAGCGTCGACACATGAGTGATCGTTCGGCCATCGCAACTGTGCGGTGACCAAAGTTGCAGTCAAGAAATGAACGGTGCTGGCGAAATCAACGCTTCGCGGCATCGCAAGGAGAATGAGTTGAAGACGTGCCAAATCCTGGGAGCTCCCGTTCAAAGTGGCGCATCCCAACCCGGATGCCTGATGGGACCTGATGCGTTTCGGACTGCCGGCTTGACGCAAGTTCTGACGGAGCTGGGCTGGGCTGTCACCGATCTCGGAGATGCGACACCAACGGTCGAACCCGAACTCAGCCACCCCAATTCCGCGGTGAAGAACCTCGATGCTCTGGTGGGATGGACGCGCAGTCTGTCCCAGAAAGCTCTGGAGATGGCCCGCAGCTGCGATCTTCCGGTCTTTCTCGGCGGCGATCACTCGATGTCTGCTGGCACCGTCTCAGGTGTGGCCCAACGTACAGCCGAGCTTGGCAAGGAGCAATTCGTCCTTTGGCTGGACGCGCATACGGACCTGCATACCCTCCACACGACCGCGAGCGGCAATCTCCACGGCACACCCGTAGCCTACTATACGGGCCAATCCGGCTTCGAAGGGCTGCCGCCGCTGGCCGCGCCTGTAAATCCCCGCAACGTATCCATGATGGGGATTCGCTCAGTCGATCCGGAAGAGAGGCGACGGGTTGCCGAGATCGGTGTTCAAGTCGCTGACATGCGGGTTCTGGACGAACAAGGGGTCGTACGCCCGCTCGAAGCTTTTCTTGACCGCGTGAGTAAGGTCAGCGGCAGATTGCACGTCAGCCTTGATGTCGATTTCCTCGATCCCGCGATCGCGCCAGCAGTGGGCACGACCGTTCCTGGCGGAGCGACCTTCCGGGAAGCGCACCTCATCATGGAGATGCTCCATGACAGCGGCCTTGTCACGTCACTCGACCTGGCGGAGCTCAATCCGTTTCTGGATGAGAGGGGGCGCACTGCCCGCCTCATAACCGATCTTGCCTCGAGCCTATTCGGCCGGCGCGTGTTCGACAGGGTGACAACAGCATTTTGATCACCGGGTGTTGCCCGGTGCGATCGAGGTTTGCCTCTCGCACCGAGACAAACCCTTCGAAACCAGGAGGAAGAGGATGAAGGTAGGAATAGCCGGAGCAGGATCGATCGCCATTGGGTATGCGGCGTTCCTCTTACAGAATGGCCATGAGCCATTGATCTGGTCGCGTTCACGCGAAAGAACTGCTGCTTTCTCTGCCGGCGCACCGGTGAAGATCACGGGTGCGATCAGCACAGAGTTCCACCCGCATATCTGCACGAACGCCGAGGAATTGACCGAAGCCGATGTGATCGTACTGGCACTGCCCGCCTATGGCCACCGCTTTGTTCTCGACGCTCTTCTGCCGCACCTCAGCGCACGTCATTCGGTGATTATCAGCGCTCATCTTTCCTTTGCGGCGCTTTATCTCGCCAAGGGACTGGCCGAGCGTGGAATCGAGATCCCGATCACGGCATGGAGCACGACTGTGCTGACCTGCAAGCCGCGGGCGGCGGATACGTTCAACATCGGCGCCATCCGGGCAAAGGTCGATATGGCGACGGTACCGGCCCGTTTCGCAGAACGGGCGCACGAAACCTGTGTCGCCCTGTTCGGCGATCGCTTCGACGTGAAGGACGACGTCCTTACGATCGCATTGAGCAATCTCAATCCCCAGGACCACATGGGGATCGCGCTGTGCAATCTGTCGCGTATCGAGCGGGCCGAGGAATGGGGTCAGAACACCAACGTCACGCCTGCCGTCGGGCGGTTCCTTGAGGCGCTCGATCTGGAAAGGCTGGCAATCGCGTCAGCCTTCGGCAAAACGGTCCGGTCGACCTTCGATCACTTCCGATTGTCGTTCGACATATCCGGCCAATCCGTCTCGGAAATATCATCGATCCTCGTCGATCGCGGAAGCGATCCGGCAGGCCCGAAGAGCCTTGATACGCGCTACGTGCTCGAGGACGTTCCCTTTGGTCTGATCCCCACCCTGCATCTGGCAAAAGCAGCCGGCCTGTCTGCACCCTTGCATGAAAGCGGCGTGCGGATCTTAAGCGCCTGCTACGGACGCGACTTCTCCGAAGAAAACGACCTGCTTCCAGACCTCGGCCCGCTGGATCTGCCCACGCTCAAGAAACGGGTAGTTACCGGGTACGCGATCACGGCCGAACCCGTGTGATCGGGGCTCGTCCGGCAGCCTATCAAACCAATAAAGGGGGCCAAAAGATGCCTGCACTTGCCAACCTCAACATCGTTCCGTTCATCAGTGTTGAAAACATGATGGATCTGGCGGTCAGCACCGGGATCGAGAACTTCCTTGTTCAACTGGCCGGCTACATTGAAGAAGATTTCCGGCGCTGGGAAAGCTTCGACAAGATTCCACGCATCGCCTCGCATTCGCGGGACGGCGTGATTGAACTCATGCCGACGAGCGACGGAACGCTCTATGGCTTCAAATACGTCAACGGGCATCCGAAAAACACGAAGTCGGGACGGCAGACGGTGACCGCGTTCGGCGTGCTCTCCGATGTCGATAGCGGCTATCCGCTGCTGCTGTCGGAAATGACAATCCTGACGGCCTTGCGAACGGCCGCGACCTCCGCGATCGCGGCAAAGTATCTGGCCCGTAAAGATTCGCGCACGATGGCGCTGATCGGCAACGGTGCCCAAAGTGAGTTCCAGGCTTTGGCCTTCAAGGCGCTGATCGGCGTCGATCGGATACGACTTTACGACATCGACCCCGAGGCTACTGCTCGCTGCTCCCGCAATCTCCAGCGGTTCGGGTTTCAGATCGAGGCCTGCACCTCTGCGGAACAGGCGGTCGAAGGTGCCGATATCATTACGACAGCAACGGCCGACAAGCACAACGCCACGATCCTGAGCGACAATATGATCGGGCCCGGCGTCCACATCAACGGCGTCGGCGGCGACTGCCCAGGCAAGACCGAGATGCACCGCGATATCTTGCTGCGTTCGGATATTTTCGTGGAGTTCCCGCCACAGACCCGGATTGAAGGCGAGATCCAGCAACTCGCGCCAGATCATCCTGTGACGGAACTTTGGCGCGTGATGACTGGCCAGGACGTCGGCCGAAAGAGCGACAAGCAGATCACGCTTTTCGACAGCGTCGGATTTGCGATCGAGGATTTTTCGGCGCTGCGCTACGTCCGCGACCGCGTTGAGGGATCAAGCCACAGCAGCCCACTCGACCTTCTAGCCGACCCAGACGAGCCAAGGGATCTTTTTGGAATGCTGCTCCGTCGTCAGGCTTTCCGACGTTTGGGTGGTTGAACAGAAGTCATTATCGCACGGAATGCCAAGCACTCCCGAGGGGAACCCTGTGGTTGGCATGCACATACAAATGGACGAACGGATAAACCTTTTCACGCCCTTTTAAATATCCGATTATTCTAATAAACGCTCTTTTCTCTTAGGTTTACCCGCCAATATATCCTGTCAAACACTGATAGTTTAAACCGAAGGCGGGAAACGACAATCTGATCATGAGCGGAGAATTAAGGGAGTCACGTTATGACCCCCGCCGATGACGCGGGACAAGCCGTTTTACGTTTGGAACTGACAGAACCGCAACGTTGAAGGAGCCACTGAGCCGCGGGTTTCTGGAGTTTAATGAGCTAAGCACATACGTCAGAAACCATTATTGCGCGTTCAAAAGTCGCCTAAGGTCACTATCAGCTAGCAAATATTTCTTGTCAAAAATGCTCCACTGACGTTCCATAAATTCCCCTCGGTATCCAATTAGAGTCTCATATTCACTCTCAATCCAAATAATCTGCAATGGCAATTACCTTATCCGCAACTTCTTTACCTATTTCCGCCGCAGATCACCATCCGCTTCCCTTGACCGTAGGTGTCCTCGGTTCTGGTCACGCGGGGACTGCATTAGCGGCTTGGTTCGCCTCCCGGCACGTTCCCACGGCGCTGTGGGCACCAGCAGATCATCCAGGATCGATCTCAGCAATCAAGGCCAGTGAAGGAGTTATCACCACCGAGGGAATGATTAACGGTCCATTTAGGGTCTCAGCCTGTGATGACCTTGCCGCAGTTATTCGCTCCAGCCGTGTACTGATTATTGTAACCCGTGCGGACGTTCACGACAGCTTCGTCAACGAACTCGCCAACTTCAACGGCGAACTCGCAACAAAGGATATTGTCGTCGTGTGCGGCCATGGCTTCTCCATCAAGTACGAGAGACAGCTGCGATTCAAGCGAATATTCGAGACGGATAATTCGCCCATAACGTCTAAGCTATCGGATCAAAAAAAATGTAACGTCAACATCAAGGAAATGAAAGCGTCTTTCGGACTGTCATGTTTCCCAATTCATCGCGATGATGCTGGCGTGATTGATCTACCCGAAGATACCAAGAACATCTTTGCCCAGCTATTTTCCGCTAGAATCATCTGCATCCCGCCGTTGCAAGTGCTATTCTTTTCCAACTATATCACTCATGCGGTTCCGGCAGTCATGAACATCGGAAGACTCCGCGACCCAGCCAATTCTCTTACTAAAAGAGCTGAGAAGTGGCTTCTTGAACTAGACGAGCGAACCCCACGAGCCGAGAAGGGCTTTTTCTTTTATGGTGAAGGATCCAACACTTACGTTTGCAACGTCCAAGAGCAAATAGACCACGAACGCCGGAAGGTTGCCGCAGCGTGTGGACTGCGTCTCAATTCTCTCTTGCAGGAATGCAATGATGAATATGATACTGACTATGAAACTTTGAGGGAATACTGCCTAGCACCGTCACCTCATAACGTGCATCATGCATGCCCTGACAACATGGAACATCGCTATTTTTCTGAAGAATTATGCTCGTTGGAGGATGTCGCGGCAATTGCAGCTATTGCCAAAATCGAAATACCCCTCACGCATGCATTCATCAATATTATTCATGCGGGGAAAGGCAAGATTAATCCAACTGGCAAATCATCCAGCGTGATTGGTAACTTCAGTTCCAGCGACTTGATTCGTTTTGGTGCTACCCACGTTTTCAATAAGGACGAGATGGTGGAGTAAAGAAGGAGTGCGTCGAAGCAGATCGTTCAAACATTTGGCAATAAAGTTTCTTAAGATTGAATCCTGTTGCCGGTCTTGCGATGATTATCATATAATTTCTGTTGAATTACGTTAAGCATGTAATAATTAACATGTAATGCATGACGTTATTTATGAGATGGGTTTTTATGATTAGAGTCCCGCAATTATACATTTAATACGCGATAGAAAACAAAATATAGCGCGCAAACTAGGATAAATTATCGCGCGCGGTGTCATCTATGTTACTAGATCGATCAAACTTCGGCACTGTGTAATGACGATGAGCAATCGAGAGGCTGACTAACAAAAGGTATGCCCAAAAACAACCTCTCCAAACTGTTTCGAATTGGAAGTTTCTGCTCATGCCGACAGGCATAACTTAGATATTCGCGGGCTATTCCCACTAATTCGTCCTGCTGGTTTGCGCCAAGATAAATCAGTGCATCTCCTTACAAGTTCCTCTGTCTTGTGAAATGAACTGCTGACTGCCCCCCAAGAAAGCCTCCTCATCTCCCAGTTGGCGGCGGCTGATACACCATCGAAAACCCACGTCCGAACACTTGATACATGTGCCTGAGAAATAGGCCTACCTCCAAGAGCAAGTCCTTTCTGTGCTCGTCGGAAATTCCTCTCCTGTCAGACGGTCGTGCGCATGTCTTGCGTTGATGAAGCTTGCGGTCAATTATGCAGCAGTTTTTCGGTGCATGCGAGCCCACAAATGAGGTGCAGGTCACACACCTTGCCAAGTGACGACAAATCGTTAGGCGGGCCTAGGGCGACTTTTGCGACAGCGTGTCGGGGCTCAGCAGCTGAAAATTCAAAAGCGCTAATCAATGCTATCAATCTGTCGTGTTTTCACACGGCATCAAACGGTCACCAATGGCGTCAATGGGCTTCCCAGGTCAATATAAGAACCAACGGCTCAGATTTACCAGCGGCAGGTATTTTGTAGTACATCCAAAACTGCGATGACGGTAGCTAATTGGCAGGTTCGAGATTTGACGCTTATCCTGCGCACCGGCGAGATGCAGAGTCGCTTGGAACAGGCGAGAACGGATTTCGGAGCTTTACTTCCCGAAACTGTATACTTTCAGCCTTCCGCGATTAGACTTGGTGAGTTTGATGATGAGTACATCCTCACTCGACAAGAGCTGGTCTATGTTTACCTTCGTGAAGATATTGCACGCCAATGCGCCTTGCGTCGACACCTACCGTCCAACTCCTCTAACTCCGGAATAATGGCAACTGCAATACCGCCGTGGTTGATGGATGCACGCAGGCTGAATCGAGTTATGCAGGAAAGGTGCGATCAAGGTGGCCTCGTCCACTACTATCAAGGCCCGCATACAAATCAGTTCTTTTTAGCGATCATGCCAAGCAACTGCTTTGTTCGGTTCGGGACCGACGTAATCAACAATGAAAACTACGGTTTTTATGCCCGGGGAGGAAATTACACTGAGGAAGGAGAAGATGACGACGATGAGATGGACGATGAAGACGAGACTGGCGGAGCGGAAACAAGAGATTCTCAGACAGGAAACCTTATCAATTATCCGATCATTGCTTTAGGGTCATGCCATCTTTCGGCATAATTCCCGTCGACGACTCCTAATAAAGTCGCATAATCTATGAGAGTGTGCTTTGGATCTCTGTTATTTTTCGTGTTTCCAATGTCATCTAGTAACGAAATAAATACGTTATCTTCGTCTAAAAGCAGGGAATTTTTTCGGAAAACATCACCACCCATCATGGGTGTTGCTTGCAGTTTTCGAATCTAGCCTGGTAACAATCTAACGGGCGTCTATTTCTAACCATACCGTGAGATTGTGATTTGAATTAATTCAATGAACAACTTAACATCATTACTCTTAAATAAGAATATAATTATCTCTAGGTTTTTCCGGGTTCGATTGAATATGACAAGAACTACAAGTTCAATACTATTGCCTTATTCCTTTAATACTCAATACAACGAGGTTCTCAGACACACCTTGACATAATAATAGATTTTATAAGCACCTCTATGATGCAACTACTAGAATGACATAGACTTCGAAACCCGGCGCCATTAAAACTAGACAGCACCATCTGACTCCACGTCATCAAGAGCAGCCTCAGGGAGGAAAGCTGAACAGCCCACAGCGATCAAGTGATAATCCAACGGTTGGCTGGCGTCTGGCATTCTCCTTTTCCAAATGTCCTTGCTTTGACCAAAAGTGTTCCGGACGGCTCCTACGTGCTTGAACTCGTTGCTGGCCTGAATTGTTAGAAAGTACGAGGATGAGTGTTCATTTCTGCTGTAGTTGATCCGACCACCGTCTCCGCTGAAGGCTTGCAGTTGCTCCCTCACTTGCCGGAATGTATAACTGTCAGAATAGGGCTCCAACGTCGTGGCAATCAATCCATCAGGAGCATTTGAAACTAGAACCATGCTTTGCCGGCATATCCGATAATTCTCTTCATCGAGATAGACGTACAGAAATTCCCCGCTAGGATCGATGATGTCGCCAGACTTAGTGTGCAGATCGGTTTGGAACTTTTTTCGATAAGCTTTTGAAAGCTCCGAGAGTTCATCCTGCAGTTGATCATCTTTGCCATGAGAAAGGCATGGTACAAGCCAACCTTGCCGAGTCATGCTCTTTCGATCCTGCGTTTTTAAGAAAAGAAACAGCTGAGCTTGGCTGCAATGGTAACAATTAGTGTCAAACTAAATATTAATAGGCAAACTGAAGACACTCCCCGCAAATTTCGCAGTTTTTGTCGCTTTCACGAATATCCGTGACTTTTGCGCGAAAATAATGGAAATGATTCCCGGTGTATAAACAACGTATAAGAACTTATTTATAATGTTAAAAAAGGTGTATTTACTCTTATTCGTTCGATGACGAAAATGGAAGAACATTCATAAAACTTATGTTCTAAATGAACACTTAAATAGGTTATTTTACAATCATATCTATATCTAGACATCGTAATTTTAAGACGCAGTCTATTATTTCCAAAGGAATTAAGAAGCTGTTCTCCAGCATAAAATTTGAAAACAGAATGATGTCTGAAGCACTTGCCGCCCTGCCACAACAAGACAAAGCTAAAAACAATTGCGAACATCTTATTCAAATGAAGACAGGTGTGACGCGGAGCTGGTGCAAACTAATACATTCCGAATGGATGACCTTCGAATCCGTCGTAAGCGGCTGCGTTAACTCGAGGGAATTTCTGTTCTTGTCGGCGTGCATGGATGAGATACTCCTGAGCGATCCCATGAATCAACTTATCCTCCATATCTGCGTCAAGCTGCAATAGCATATCGGATGTGATCTGGTTCTGGCTAGCAAACAACATGGCATATCGATATCCATCGATCTCTTTCAGTATGGGCCTCAGCCGAGGCTCTTTCCAAAGATCAACCAACTCTTGGATAATAGAAAGGCCTGCAGCAGGGCGTAACATCTGCTTAACTCTGGCCTTGGCCACGTTCATGAAGGTCTCCTCGTCTGCTAACTCGTGGCGAATAATATGCCAACGAAAATCCGCACTCCAATAACTGCTTTGCGCCATGCACTTGAGCAACGAGATAGATCCTCCCTCAAGAATAAGCCCGCCGTGGGCCTCATAATTATACACCTCCCCCATCAGCCTTTCATGAGCTTGCTTGGCTGCGATGATACCCTTCACCAGAGGCCGATCATCAAGGTATAGACGGCTCGTTCCTTTCAGTTCTTCCACTGTTGGTCGTCCGCTTCCGGTTGACAGCTGAGGACAACATTGGACCCGATCGAGCGAAAGGACTGGAAGCCCAGTCTGCTGGGCAAGAGCTACCGCGGTCGACGTCTTTCCTGTGCAAGTTGGACCGAAAATTAGACGCAGATCCATAAGTTTTTTGCGGTATCTTGAATACAAATTGACTTTTTGGATTAGAGAAGTGTACTACCAGAGGCGGTTATATTGCCTCCTCGAGATTCCTTATTGAAGAGCAACTGGCTTTACCGTCTCCCCAAAGGGCAATTTGTTTTTCAACAAAGTGTGGGGCATGGCTGTCTCCTTGAAAGCAATTTGTCACTAACGAGGGCACCCTTAAGTCAAATAAGGCTGACTAAATCAGCAATACAGAGGCAGCTATTCATGCCACTCGGGGACGTTTTTCCGCACTTTACTGCCACTTGTCTGCGCTGATTACACCATTGCTGGCGACAGAGTGAGATCTTTTGTAATATTTGATTAGGTGAGACGTCAAAATAAGGGCGACTATTTCACAATTGACGTAAATTTCCCTCTAGTTTGGCACATATGATAGCAATTCTTTAACAACGGCGTCTATTATTTACTTTTTTCAGTCGTTGTCATTGTAACAGAATCAAAGATATGGTTGAAATAACAGTGCCATTTCAATAAATGCGACAGTTAATATTTTAATTATACATCATCATATTATGGCACACTTCAACATCATGAAAGATCAATACAATAACATACATTTTTTATTTTACGCCATTACCTTCGTTGTTAAAAATCAAGATTGCATTAATATGCAATTTATAAAACGTGCAATACTTGTAACAGGATCCGTAGATTAATTTCTATTGCGGTAGTTATATCTCTTCCAAGAGTGTTCGAGAGGATTGTCCTTTGCCAAAATACCTCCACAATTGTGGATAATTGCACAGACGGCGTTACACGCGGTCTGAATAGCGCCCTCCACCCATCCACCGGTGAAGGAACAACTGCAACCCGCCAAGTAAACTCCGGTATCATTAGTCATGTCCAGCGCTTGAAAGAAAAGTTCTTCAGAATAAAAATCCTCGCCACGCCGGTTGAGTTTGAAAGCTCCCCCGGCATTCTCGTCTGTAAGCCAATCATGTTGAACAACATTTTGGTCGTAATCAGCGCAGGCGGGAACTAGATGCTGGGCAAACGCCGGGAAAGATCTCGAAATTGCGTCCCGCAGCAGACAGAATCGCTCTTTTTTGTCGGGAACCGCCAACAGCTTGTGGGAGTCGTCCTCCCATGTATAACTGATGAGCACCAGACCTTTACCATTCGGATCCTGCGGCTCATAGTCCAGGCAGTACACTGCTTTTGCGATCCCGTCCATGAGGACACAGGACGGGAGGATATGGTCTAACCAAAATTTTCGTTCAGTCAGCAGGAAGAGTTTTGACGAGCCTGTCATATGGCTGTTATCAACCGCTTGGTTCACTGGTGCACGAAAAATGGTGGTATCGCATGTCAGACAATGCCTGAGTTGGATATTTGCGAGTCCAGATGTAACCACCACCTTATCATAAAGTTCAGATATCCCGCTCTTAAGCCTTATCTTTATTTTTGTCTTTTCTTTCTCAATCGCCCTGACTTGAACATGGCGTATACGCTGGCTTACAGACACACCGTTAACCACTTGAGTGGCTATTCGACGTGGAAGTTCTGAGATTCCTTCAGAGCACATCCGCTGATTTTCTTCATATCCGTTTATGACCAAGCGAAGGATCTCAATAAACCCGCTTTCAAAAACTGGACCAAACCCGCCAGATCCTATTCCCATTAGCTTGAATAGGTCCCAATCATGAGGGAAACTCCATGTTTCACCACCAGGAGGATGCGTGCCCAGAAAGATCCTCTCTATCGCTGAAGAGAAGGACTCCCTCCCGAAACGGTTCAGCCAAGTTTGCCAGGAGTCATGAGCCCGCCTAATGTCTCCTGATTTCAAGGCTTGAGTAATAGCAACAGGCGAAGCCAACACAATATCTCCCTCATGGAAACCGTCCTTCAAGAACGCACGCCAACCGCTGTAAACGCGATGGAACAGCTTCGGTGGCTGCTGCCCGGCTTTCCACATGTATCGGAGGCCTTGGTAGACCAAGTTAGTGTCGACTGTGCCGGGATTTGGGAACGGCCTCATCGAAGACAGGCCGTACCGCTCGAGGAAGAAAAACAAGCACGATGCAGCAGGAGGAAATCGCATCGCCCCCATTTCGGCCACCACGCTGGGAGCGTCCTTGAAAGCATGTGACCAAAGCTTGCCTCCAACCCGATCACTTGCTTCATATATTGTAACATCGTCTACACCAGCATGAAGCAGTTCGCTTGCCACCACGAGTCCGGAAATGCCAGCGCCAATGATCGCCACTTTTGGCTTAGGAACATCTTCCGGAAAGAAGCCGATCCGTCCACTATCGGAACATTGGTCAAAAAACGATCTGTAGTCATAGAGCAAGTCAATTGTTGGAAAGGAACCTGCCGAAGCCTTCAGCATCAGGTTTCGACCATAAGCTACCATGTCAAATGGTACGGCCTCTTCAAGGGTCAGGGTAAACCCGGTAACGCGTTTCGTCGTGCCTTTCTCGTAAGGCGGCATTTGCAGGGTTCGGGAGCGGGCAGTCTTAGAGATTGAAATGGCCACGAAATGACTAAGATCGCTGGATGCACATCTTTTACCGCTCAGCAAAAACAGGGTTTGGAGAAGTTGTGCTTCGGAGAAATCCATACAAAATGGTGCAAGGTCGATGGCAACGAGACCACTCACTCTTGCTCGCGCCCAAGGTTCCGATTCAAGTATCCGCCCCAGAATTTCCTTGCCAACATAGATGTAAGCGGAGAGGGCTGCTACCTTCTCACCAGCTGAGATCTCGGGAAAGCGACCGTCGGCCAGCCTTTTGCAAGCTAACCCAGCGCTGCACTCGCCGGAGATTTGAGTAATCCTCCTTCCCCTAGAAGCTTCACGTTCTGAGAAGGCATCGGAAACCCTGCGGTCCAATTCATCAGCCTTATCGACCATTATCAGATCCACCATTTTGGTAGAGAAATGATCGCACTGGTTATCAAGGAGAGCTGAAGCTGACATTGCTAGAAAAGATTGGTCTTTGTGTAGATAACTAACGACATCAACCGTTTCTATTTAAGTTGAAAATCGGGGAACATACTGTTCATTGACATCCCAATGGAAAGCGACAATTTGGGCATTTTTTAATACAATATTCACGCAGGTCCACCTCGCCGCTCAATCAAGTTGAATATTGATTGATACAATACTGTTTCCGTTTGAAAAAGCGACCTTAGTGCCTCCAATGATTAGTATCATACGCCGTGATTGCGGAATTCCCTCCAATAATCGCGCAATTTGGGTCCAAGCGGTATATTTATTTAATCTGAAATGGCCCTGAAATCCCCAAACCAGAAAAATGGTGCCCATTACCTCGTTAGCACAAACCCTAGAACGCCTGAGACGGAAAGACTACTCCTGCTTAGAACTAGTAGAAACTCTGATAGCGCGTTGCCAAGCTGCAAAACCATTAAATGCCCTTCTGGCTACAGACTGGGATGGCTTGCGGCGAAGCGCCAAAAAAATTGATCGTCATGGAAACGCCGGATTAGGTCTTTGCGGCATTCCACTCTGTTTTAAGGCGAACATCGCGACCGGCATATTTCCTACAAGCGCTGCTACTCCGGCGCTGATAAACCACTTGCCAAAGATACCATCCCGCGTCGCAGAAAGACTTTTTTCAGCTGGAGCACTGCCGGGTGCCTCGGGAAACATGCATGAGTTATCGTTTGGAATTACGAGCAACAACTATGCCACCGGTGCGGTGCGGAACCCGTGGAATCCAAGTCTGATACCAGGAGGCTCAAGCGGTGGTGTGGCTGCTGCGGTGGCAAGCCGATTGATGTTAGGCGGCATAGGCACCGATACCGGTGCATCTGTTCGCCTACCCGCAGCCCTGTGTGGCGTAGTAGGATTTCGACCGACGCTTGCTCGATATCCAAGAGATCGGATAATACCGGTCAGCCCCACCCGGGACACCGCCGGAATCATAGCGCAGTGCGTAGCCGATGTTATAATCCTCGACCAGGTGATTTCCGGACGGTCGGCGAAAATTTCACCCATGCCGCTGAAGGGGCTTCGGATCGGCCTCCCCACTACCTACTTTTACGATGACCTTGATGCTGATGTGGCCTTCGCAGCTGAAACGACGATTCGCTTGCTAGCCAACAGAGGCGTAACCTTTGTTGAAGCCGACATCCCCCACCTAGAGGAACTGAATAGTGGGGCAAGTTTGCCAATTGCGCTTTACGAATTTCCACACGCTCTAAAAAAGTATCTCGACGATTTTGTGGGAACAGTTTCTTTTTCTGACGTTATCAAAGGAATTCGTAGCCCCGATGTAGCGAACATTGTCAGTGCGCAAATTGATGGGCATCAAATTTCCAACGATGAATATGAACTGGCGCGTCAATCCTTCAGGCCAAGGCTCCAGGCCACTTATCGGAATTACTTCAGACTCTATCAGTTAGATGCAATCCTTTTCCCAACTGCACCCTTAGCGGCCAAAGCCATAGGTCAGGAGTCGTCAGTCATCCACAATGGCTCAATGATGAACACTTTCAAGATCTACGTGCGAAATGTGGACCCAAGCAGCAACGCAGGCCTACCTGGGTTGAGCCTTCCTGCCTGCCTTACACCTGATCGCTTGCCTGTTGGAATGGAAATTGATGGATTAGCGGGGTCAGACCACCGTCTGTTAGCAATCGGGGCAGCATTAGAAAAAGCCATAAATTTTCCTTCCTTTCCCGATGCTTTTAATTAGCTGTATGCCACGCCACTTATTGTCTAATAAATCTGCACTTCAGTTAGCATTATCTGAATGTGATAGAAATTTCTTCAGACAGGCTTGTCGTTCCCGAAATCAAAACAGCTACTTGACATATACTCTACAGTTATTGCGTCTCCACGGAATAGAATACGCATTATCTTTTGACTCAATAGTGAATTAGATTCCCAAATAAAATTAAAGTAGAGAATTTCGTAGGCTGCACCTACAATTTGTTTTGAGCGCCAGAACGGCTCAAGGATTAGACAGGGGCCCCAAGCCAAAAATATTAACCATATATATCTTTAGCAAATAATTTATCACTCATAAAGCACGCAACAATACAACATAGAATTCATAGTACATATGGGAAATACGCTGATTATCTTAATGCTGGCTACAGCATTTTATTATCATTACATAGGATCGATACATTTCGTTACAATCGGACACTGTTGCTTCATCCCCGCTGACACACCTCTGCGCATTAGACCAAGCGCTTCAACAAGAAGGTGGGAGCCATTGACCACCACACCTTGGGTTCTTTTTCAGCCCGTTATCATGAAAGAGGGCTTTGCCGACCGCGATTATTTCAACACAGAAAGGATCAACCCGGGATGGCGCTAAGAAGCTATCGCAGCCGATCTTCATATGCGAGAAACTTGGATTTTGAAGCGAAGTAGGAAGGAAAGCAATATAAGCATCCAAATCATGTGTTTCATTGCTTGTATTCTGACAGACGTTGTTGTGCCACGACCTCATAGTTTCTTTTGTTATTCCTTCCGCATAGGGTGGAACGGTGGAGATGACTACGCCTTCGTCGGAAACGCCGTCATAAAATCGCTTGTGTGCGTACTTTCGCATTGCTTGAAACGAACAATAAACGTACGTTAGAGAATCATTGAGTATAATATTCAGGGGTATACCTGCTGGGCCTGGCAAGCAAGCAACTTCGCAAAAGCGCTTGACCACTTCATCTATAGCTGGATCAATGGGAACATCAGTATTAATGATGGAATTCATCCAGGAACGTTGAGCAGGTATGAGATCCTCTTGTGCAAAGCTGCGATAAGCAATCTCTGTGTGACGTAGGACGAGTTTAAGTTCACGCCGATCTTGTATATTCGAGCTGTCGATAATGTTGAATATCGGTCGACTGTGATACATATCGAACTAGTTACTTATTTTTGAATGTAAATTTCAGTCACAGTCAATAATTAAACGCGCTTCAATGCCACTTATATTGGGCGACTCTATAGCATCAATCACGGGATTGGTTTGAAATTAATTGAGTCGAATCTCAACACCGAAGTATTTCGTCCTTTTACCCTATTAAACTATTTATCTTGATGGAGGATTTTTCAAAAATGGGGCCTGCCTTTCGCTGAAAACACCGACAAAGGTGTGATGTTAGGTCGAAAATTTGAAGATTTCCGCAACTAATCGGATAGTGGCCGACAAATTGACGCCGAAAATAACAATGACTGATTATCCGTGGAGTGATTCCAGCTAAGTTATGCCCCACAATAAAATATTAGCTAAAACTGTCAGAATTTGTGCATTATTTAAGTACTCCATTTGGCAATATCTATATACTCCACGACAAATTTTGCTTGTCACTTTTAGATCGAAATCGCTGCAATTCCCGCCGTGCACCCGGCAATTCGCTTTAGCTCGCAAATGGCTGTGAATGTAAGAGTACTTTATATTTTACTCACCATGTCGTGTCGTAACCTCCCGTTTTTTTGCGCAGGTCCTTTGTCAACGTAAGCCACTCAAGGTGGAAGGAACCGTTTGGCCGGCTTGGACACTCCATTGGGATCTACCAGAAAACGTTACTCCCCCCGAGGTTCTCGCACGCCATTCTGTCCCAAGGCTTCTAGAGCGGCTCGAGGAAGACCTGCCCTTACAGGTCATTGAGCACAGAGGAATGTTCAATTTAGGGAAACGAATTCAAGAATGCACCGCGAGCTCATTGTTGGCCGCGCTCGGGCAAGGAGGACGCAATCTGAGCGAGTTGGACGTCTGTTTAACTTCAGATAATGTAGCTATCGTTTCTCATGATCTTAACACTTGGCGAGTGTCTGAAAAGTTGGGAGATAAGCTTTTCAATGAAATTCACTCATCAAAAATCAAGGATGTACCTGTTATTATTCGAGAGGTATCAAATGGGATAATACAAGACAAGTATCTTGAAACCATTGATCATATTCCTTTGTTAACTGAAATATTCAGCAAGGTATTTTTGGCTAATTCAGATGCCACCATTTTCCTAGACGGTAGGAACTACGAGGCTCACGTGATTGTGGCTTGGCTTAGCCACCGGCCGGAATACCATCAAAGAGTTGTTGTACTTTTCTATACATTTGAATACCCACACGGCGGTGCCTTCGTTGATGCAGTTTTAAATGCCCAGCCCGCATCTGCTTGGAGGAAATCAATCGCCCTGATGCCCGCTCTTTTTCCTGAAGAACTGTGCCGACTGGCCCGTCTGCGTCAAGTTACTGAACCCACAGTCGATGATTTGTATTTGGCAGGCAAAGCCTGGTTTGATTCCATGCTAATGCAGGACATGAGGATCGTGGCGGCACATGTTGTTTTCTCCGGGGTGACCAGAAATTTGCTGGGCCAAGTTGTCGATAAAGATGTCTTGTTGGCTTTCGATTCAGATCAAGCCGCAGTGAGACTCGCGTATTACCTCAAGGAGGATACGATGATTAGAGCTAAACGCCCTCACCTGAAGTTTGCTGCGGTCACTAGATGCTATGACTTCGCAGCCCTCCTGGATTCCGGCGAGCGGGGTGAGTTCTCCATCGACATTAAAACAGGCAGGGCCCGACGTCATGAGACAGACGAGCGGAAACACATACGTTGGAGAAAAGGAACACCAGGAAATTCGGCAACAATTGCGGACTGGGTAATCTCAGATCGACCTGAAGATGAAATGGCTATCTGGGAATGGCGAAATCAAGGAATCGATCGTGAAGTTTCTCATCTAAGTCCACACTTGGATCTTAATATAGAAACGTCAAAATAAAAGTCTCGTAATTGAAACAATATGTTTATTAATTTCGATATATCAATGTGTTCACGCGTATTCTATCTTTTTATTCGAGATGTATGTCGTCCATTATAATGAATATGTAATTTTCTACATTTCGAAGATAACTTTAGACGTGTTAAATCTCTGTTATTTCGCGCCAGATTTACAATAATTCTCATTGGTGGCGAGCGCCACTTTGGCATGCATGAGGGTGGTCTCGGTCCACGGAAAATGTTTGTTGAAAATTACCCTGATTGTGAAAAAACTGAACTCTTTTCCGCTCGAGTGGCGGGAGCACTGACTCATGCCCGCCGGTCGAATATTCTTTTCGTTTCTCATGGCGGTGTACTCTCAGTAGTTGCTACACTGCTCGGGGTTGAGCTGACCGCGATGCAAAGATGTAACGCGTGTGTTCTCCACTTCAAATTCGATGGTTCATCTTGGAACGTCCACACTAGAGACAGCGGGGTGATTTTGGTCACTGGTGCATCTGGAGGCATAGACAAGGCCATCGACGACAACCTGATGCGGCGTGGTTTTCGTTTGAGCTTAGGAGCGCGTAGCGTGGAAAAACTGGAAGCCACTTTTGGGTTTCAGAATGAATCTCTTCACTTCGCACGTTTTGAAGCTGAGGACCTCCAAACGATGGAGGAGTGGGTATCGACGGCCATGATAAAATTTGGGAGGATAGATGGCCTTGTTAACAATGCTGGGGATGGAACACGGGTAGCGCTTGCGGAGGGAATTGACTATGAGCAGCTTGAGAGACAGTGGAAGATCAACGCTGGGGCTCCGCTGAGGATGATCATGCTGTGCCTGCCTCAGCTCGCGAAAAGTGGATCTGGCCGGATCGTCAATATCATCTCCATGTCAGGCCAGCGGGTTCTGAACTCGTTCGTTGGTTACAACATGACAAAACATGCCCTCTCAGGTCTCACGAAAACAGCCCAGCATGTTGGGTGGGAGTCCGGCGTTAGAACAATGGAAATATGCCCAGGCTATGTGGCGACAAAAATGAGTGCTTGGACTGATGAGATTGAGGATGATGGTAAGATCCAGCCCGAGCACATAGCTGAACTTGTTCGACAGGCTATCGAGCGTCCTAACAACGCTTTTGTCCCAAAGATTGAGGTGCTGTGTATTCAGCAGCCATTGGCCGTCCGCTCCCGGTCGAAAGTTGGGGGCAGCATTGTATACGGTCCAAAGCCAAGACCGGGATGCCAGTGTGCTCACTGAGAGTTATCGCCGCCGCAGTTTTTCCAGTGCATGTCGGCCCGAAAATCAGGTAGAGGTCCATGATTGTTCTGGCGACGACTGATGCATTTGACGAACCATCAGGGGGAAATTTATAAGGACATCCCACGCCACGCATAAGGATGTTGAGGACAACCAAGAAGAGAGTCACCATCTGCCAAGATGAAAAAGTCAATGGGATTGATCACCAACTATGGGGTACTCGATTGATAATTCCCCTAGCAGGGTGCCGAATGAAAATTGCAGTGGCATAATTGGAGACCAGGTTTCTATTTTTGCGGCACGCCGCACTCGGTGACCCTTGGCCACGTCCATTTGTCTTTACGATTTTTTCAAAAATGCGATAATTTCGGGAAATCACTTCAAACTTAGTCGCTCGGATTCTCGATATTCAATAATTGAACTGCGAAATTATCGGGTTTGTGTTCGACAAATAATACCTATTAAATACCTATCTGATTACCTGTAGCAAACAACCATGTTCTATCAATATAGCATGATCGCTATTTTAAAATTTTTATTGATGGCCATATCAGCCAATAAAACATTTGTTTCAACAACATCACAAGGACCGCACTCGAACATAGATAATTATTTAAGCGAAAGCACAACCAGACAGCAAATTAATACAGATTCAGCGATTAAAGTAGAAATGCTTTGAAACAGATCGGAGCTTCTTGAAGAAGCGCTTCCAAGGTCTATGACGTTCATTCGGCACTCGATTTCCCGAAAGCAAGGGTTTGCAAGGATGATCTTGCGTCGGGGTCAGATTTGGAGGCCGCACGGGGTACACGGCGTCGGTTCCTAAAGCCGCTTCGGCCCAATTATCAGTTGTCTCCGCCGTTGGAACGTTGCGTGACAATTCGACACTGGCCCGAACATGATTCAAACGAGAACTCTCCCCGACGCTTTTCCAGTCCCAGGACGAGCCATCAGCTAGTATTTCGCTGAACAACGCTCTACCGAACGCGATGATGTGGCAAGGGAGTTCCAACCCTCCTTCTCGTAGAAAGAATTGGACATTTTCGCCACCCAGGTAAAACCGCGGCCCTCGCCGGAAAGCCGTGGTGGGAAGGAAGGCCACAAAATGACTCAAGTCTTCTTCGCCGGTTCCAGCTTCGACGCGATTTCCATCGCGTAAACGCTTGAACAAACATCGCACCATTTCGATTGTAACTCCGGTTCGGTAAGGAGCTAACGTGCATGCGAGAAGGTTCGCCCTTCCGAATTGGCAAAGATCCTTAGACTGCACATGACTCAGCATAGCTTCCCGGGAACAATAAACATAGATTGGCGCCGCGTCTTTACAGATCACCTCCTGCTCTGCGATGGACTGAAGCGTCGGCGGACGAGGAAATGGGAGACGAAGATATAACGCGGAAATTTCGTTTTTTAGCGCGCTCTCTGCCAATCGTCCCCGCCAGTATTTCGTCCAAATCTCCTGATAAATCAGGAGATTATCGCGGATATAGATATGATATAGGATGCATGCACTGGTCAAAAATAGATGCATTTCCATTCTGTCATTAATAGATTCAAGACTAAGCGGAGCGAAGCCTGGACGTGGTGGAACCATCATATCTATTTGCAGAAATGGTCTTCACCTCATCCGCTCAAAAGGCTTTAAATAGACCCTGCATCCAATTACACAGTTCGTCACACACAAGATAACTTTCGCTTACGACTATTTCCCGCTATTCATTGACTTTGTGTGGCATCAAAACGTATATGTCGTGATATGTATGGTATTCTTTTAAAACTATAGGTATCCGAGGCAATTGCCTGGGGATAAGAACTTTGAACAGCATGTTTACTATTTTACGACATATCGCACTGTTCTGTATGAATATTTGTTTCAAAAACACAAACAAACGAGATAATTTATTTCGCTTAGAAAGATGCTACAGTGCTTGAAAACAGAACGTAGTACATAGTGGCAATAGCCCACGATCTGCTGCCGACGTGCAACAGCAGATTATCATAACTTAAAAGATATTTCACAATAAACCGGTAAACGGCGATGCGGACCTTCTGGCTTCATTCCAACGCTTAGTTTCTTACAGGCAGGTGTTTGTCTTTCCGGTGAAGCAACAACGCAGAATTCCAAGACCAGAAGGCCTTTTTTTGGCAGCGGGATAGGCCAAACCAACCGCTACGACTTCAAAATGAAAGCGGGATCCTGGGAGCAGCGCAAAGAACTTATGAACATAACGATCATTGTGAACCTCATAAACGCTATATGGCAATTTCAGAAACGACTTGCTCGGGAGAAAGGCGACATAGGCTTCCAAAGCATCCGGAAGGAGGCAAGACCCTGGGGATATCAGGTTATGCCCATAGCGGACCTTCTCACGCGTCACGCCTGCATCGAAGGGTGACATGGAGCACACGACCGAGCCGATCTCTGAATGAAAAGACACAATACGTTCTTTTGCATATTCCTCAAGCTTCCTACGAGGACAGTAAATGTAGAGCGGATTATCATTCACGGCGATTGTGTCCAACGGCCCCAACCTTGGTCCGTGCAAGCATGCATACCTGCTGAACCATGTCAGGATGCCGGTCACAGCATCACCCGGATCGTCGTAGAGTACGAGTGACTTGACCCAATTTTTTTGGGCATCAGCCAAGGTTTGTTCCACAAAATTGCGATAAACCACGACTGCTCCGATCAGCACGAGCTTGGCCTCTTCGCGGTTCCGGATCCGCAGCAGGCTAATCACCGTGAAAACAGGACGCTGATATACCATCATTAAGCTTTATGCGGGGTGTAAGCATCCGGAGCTCTTTGGAGCCCCAGAGATTGAATCTTGCTTTATAGCTGAAAAACGCATGTGCAGGGAAGGTGATCATAGTAATTTTACGGATTTATACTGTTGAAATACCTTCTGGAAACAGCATTCCTGTCTGTTAAACTACAAACAGGACCCGTTACTTAACTATTGGATGAGCGTAGGGCCGTTTTTTTCGATAATTGACATGTGAATGACATAAAGCAGGTCTCGAGCTTATCGAGGTGATCCTTATCGCCACATTGTCAAAAAGCATCCACCATAGTCCTATAATTGCTGACAGACACGTAGCGTGCCTCCCTGGCTCATCGCAAAATTGAGGCTTGTGCCTTCGCTTGGCTCGTGACGAAGCCAGCTTTCGATGCCCGAAAACGATGGCCCACATTGTCTCACGAATCATTACCATTCTGTCAAAAAAATACGCTGTTTCACCAGGATGAATTTTCAATTTGTGTAAAATCTGTTCAATAAATAATACTTCCTCAAAGATGTTTCAGAAAAGCATCACGGACTTATTTTTATCAAATTATTTTTATCACATTCTTATCCTTGCATGAAACATGCATCCATATCATTACATGTCTCATCGGGAGATACACAGTGGCACTAGCATGGTTATATTGATCCCATACACTAGGGTTGTTTTCTATCCACGAATAGAAAACAGATTAAGTGCTGATAAGGTTCTGTAGTTCATCGAAGCTGAGATTTGGCAAACCAAATTCCTCGTCCGACTGGGAGAACAGCGTCTTCCCCACTGCGACGATGTCGTATGGGATTATGTCGTTCTCTTCTCTACTGAAAACGACAAAATGCTCCTCCGCGCCACCACGGGTGGTGATTTTGGACATGCTGATCGTGAATTTCTTACTGGGCAAAATGGCCACGAAGCAGCTTACGGCATGCGGCATGCTATAGGCGCCTGGCAAGATACTGTTGAGTACGTTCTTGAGCTCCTCTGCTGGAATATCCGTTCGGTATGGTGGGAGTGATGAAGCCAGCACAAATTTGCGATAGCACCGCAATAGGGTTTTTCCTTCGACGTATTGCGATAATAAATTCAGGGAGGTGTAGATGTAGATTGGTGAGTCATGTTGGCAAATTCTATCTGGCTGGACGGCGCCAGGAATGCTGCAACACGGCGTGAAGACACAGCTTTTGATTGCGCGCAGAGTCTCTTCGTCTAGGCCGGATTCGGACAGGACTCGGACAACCCAAGATTGCTGGAAGGGGAGAATCTTTCGAGTGAGGAAATCCCTATAATTTGCGACCGCCGCGCATAGGCTCTGCTGAAGTTCTTCCAGGGAGGTGTTTGCGAACAAATCAATTGTCGGAAAAACGGGGCGATCATCCCCTGAGGGTATCATATTTTGATTGTAAGACATTAGTGAGGTGTGCATGGCCGAAGGCTAATGGCCCTCTATTATAACACTCACCTGCCCAGTGATTGTCAAACATCGCAATAAAGAAAGTTTAGGTTACTATTTCGCTCGTGCCGCACTTGTCAAAGTGGGAAGTGAGCATATCAACATTTTCAAACGCTTGTTCCCAGAACACCGACGAATTCATTTGACCGTCACCAGAGCTTTGATGCTACTCAGATATTTGGGCACCGCGATGGGACCCGTGAAACAGCCTGGGTCCACTTTTGAATTGCGTTGCTCCTGAACATCATACCAACTGCCACGATAAGGACTTGTTTTTCACACTTTCGTGCAAATCAATAGTCAGCAATCGAACCTGCCGACAAATTTGAAAATCTCTCAACAAGTCTCGCAATGAGGTGAAACTGCTGTGTTCGAAACACGGAAGCAACCATGTTTCGGTTGGGTTGGAGAGGTTTATCTTAGCGACTCTCTTTCAAGAACGCGTCCCATGCCATACAGCCAGTCATTCAGGCAACGTCGCGCAGTTTGTCATTTCGCCCTACAATCACAGCGGCGCTAGAGGAAGCGACAGATTTTCGAATGATAGCTGGCTTTCCGAGAGTCGAGTTAAACTGTTGATGTGGGTTCTGCGTGCCAGATTGAATATTTCAATTTCATTGATACAGTTAAATATTCCGCGTATATGCCTCCCCTTTCCTTTAACGTTATGAACGTGCTGTTATACCATCCAAATGGAAAAATACAAATTCGCTGAAATACCAACAATTGAAATTCATTGAATCGCACTTGGCTCTATAATATTACACGATCCGTCGTACAGATTAAGTCATTGGCATCATTATTAGGCGAACGGCACATTTTCTTTCCGAATAGAAAACTCGTTTTCCTTTAAAAAAACAACTGACTATCGTCTAGTCGACGCCGCTGCTTTGACTTATAGGCCAAAACAGGACCGAGACCCACGCGGTGCATTTTTATTCGGTGGATTCGAGCACAATTAATAAAGGAGCTTTTGCATTCCCTGGATGCCTCAAGCTGTGCCAAGTTATCAATGGAGAACCAGAACACTCCGGTTGAGGCGATAGAAAGAAAGCTCAAAAGCAGCTGGCTTCACTCCCTCCATGTCAGAAAAATCCTCCCTTCACCCTTCTTGGGAGGACCTTACTCTTACATCACTGAGGAAACCGATGTCGGCCAAGAAGCAGACTGCATTCGAGGCCATTCCGTCACTCCACTGCCAGAAGATGAAGGCATGGTATCACATCATATGCAGCAGATCTTTTGTTCAACGCACCAGCCAGCGGCCCATGACCATGTAGATGCGTTTGCTTTAAGAGCAGCACCGGAACCGGCCGTCATTCCTGATGAAGATATTGCCGACAAATCTTATCGTCCATTCGCCAGTTCGGAGAACAGCTTGACGGATATCCTCATGCGCATGCCCCTATCCACGCGAAACGCTTGGGCCACTCAAGCGCGCAAGGAAAGAGACGACGCCTTTCGAGTTATTCTTGAACTCCCCAGCCTGCCCAAAGAAGTTAAAAAGTACCTGCGTCGAAGCGCGCAATCCATTCAAACGCAAGAAATGAGGTGGCAACTAAAATGCCACCTACCCCTTTGGGAGAGGGGTCTGTTCTGGCTTTGGTTGGTCATAATGCAGTTGGCGGTTGTCCTGCCCGACATAGTATCTGCCTCACTTGGAGCGGAAGTTGCCGTCTTGCGCTCTGGGCCTATTACTCTGCAAACACAGCTTATGGTGCTTGCGATTTTTGATTATCCTTGGGCGGACACGAGGCTCGCCGCTCACCTGGCTTGCGAAGTCTTCCTCGGAGGATTGCCAGTTTTAATTTTTGGCTTATTCGCCATTGCTATGCCCCAACATGAGGGAACCACATTTCACACCGCCAAAGATGTAGCATGGAAGGCGTCACTATGCATTCTGTGGCAAATGCTGATGCAGAACAGGAAGAACATCCGGGATTTATTAAAATACTCTTTCTTGCGGATGAAAAGGATTTCTACAGCTCAGAGTTCCGATTTCACTTCTGAATACACAAGATTGAGGAATTCCAGCACCATCATCTATTCCTGGCTCGACACCTTTGAGGTGAGTAACCGTCTCCGTATTCAGATCGGTTACCACAAACAAGACCATGAAGATGCCCTGAGGGTTCTCCGGTGGGTCGGCCATATTGCCGACGATAACGACCGCAGTCCTCGGGGAGGCAAAGCAGGCATACTAGTAGCAATCCTGACGATGGCTGGCCTGATATGCCTCTCTACGTTTCCAACCGATGCCTATTCAGGCCTTATTGCGGCGGCCAATCTTGTGCCGTTAGCTGCGCGGGCCGCTGTTGACGTTATGGATAATTCGCAAAGCTCGCACGATCTGTTGCGCCTTTTCACCGCAACCGCCGGCGTAAGTTTTCCAAGCACTTTATTCGTGCTGGGCAATTCGAGTTACTGGCTTCTGACGAAAAAATCTTTTCTTGCTGGGTTCGCCAACATTCATTTCTGGATAGCCTTCGTACTGATCTTTTTCCTGAGCCTTTTTCCCAAACTTTGGGGGAGACTATTCATGTACGTTGGCTCGAGACTCCTCAATGATCGTTCAAGAGCTTAATATTTTGTTGGTCCACTTCACCTGGAGGGAGAAAAACGCGTGATCCAAAAAAACCACCGCACAATGTATCTTCACACAAAAGCATCACGGCAGTCATTCACGTTTTAAAAAGATTCTATTATTACTTTAGATATACGGAGCTCATTACATCTTTCTCTAAGAGAAACTGTCATTGCATCAGCATAAAAGCGTCTTGTTTATGGGCCGTTGCTCATCTCATTATGATTACATAACGTTATACGCAATACAAAAATCCATATGCAAAAGACATACAATAAAATAAACGCCCAGCGTACAGATCGTAATACGCAGATTGAAAATCTGACATTACAATTTATTTATAGTGAATCCGCGGGCAAAAAGCCGACCAAGCGTAAGCGCCATTAGATATATTCGGACCTTTTAACTTCACTCCCTTTCAGCCCCAGATATTGGGCCAGTAAACTCATTTGCCATCAAAATAACAGCTTGAGACGGTAATTGAGAAGCTTCAACAAACAATTTCTGAGTTTCTCTTTACGGCTCCTATCTTCAAAAAGAGCCCGCCCCACACAAAGTATTTCGCAGCAAAAGGCATCCGTTTGCGACGGTGCCAAGAAACTATAGATACCATTCTTCGTGTGCCAATAGCTCGACTCCTGAAGCGAACTGGTTGGCAAGAATGCAATGTATGCATCCAAATCGTTCTTCCCGCTGCAGGTATTCACACAGGCCTGATTTTGCCAGACACTCATATCATCTCTCGTTACCCCCTCAGCATAGGGTGGAACTGTGCAAATCACCACGCCGCGATTCGAAATGCCCTCATAGAATCGTTTGGTTGCACAACTTCTCATCTCTTCGAACGAGCAATAAACATACATCGGAGAACCTTTGAGTATCAGGTTCATCGGCTCGAGTGTCGGCCCATGCAAGCAGGGCGCGTCTGCAAAGCGATTCAGCGCGTCATCAATGTCAGAATCTGGAGAGTTAAAAAGATTGGCGACTAAATCAACCCAGGAGCGCTGCGCGGAGGCAACCGTGTTCTGCACGAAATAGCAGTAATCTTCTTCAGCTACGCTCAGGACGGGTTTAAGTACCTCCCGTTCTCTTATCTCCCAGGTATCGACTATGTCGAACACGGGTCGTTCGTAGTACATTCTGCACTTTGGAGGTGCTTCCCAGGTCCCCCTGCCAATCTAGCGACTTTAACTGCAGAGCGCGCGTCCGTAAAGTATGAGGCTTCTATACACTGCCGCAGATAATAAAAATTAGTAATGTCGGCAAAAATACAGGGCCTCTAGAATAATAATTCAACCATAACGCAATAATTTCAAGAAATTTCTTTAGTCATAATAGCCGATATTATAATATTAGTCTCTTCTTTATAGGCATCATCCTTTTATAATTATGCACCTCCATCTGCCGACAGCGAAAACGTGTTTGTACTAACATCAAATGATAAACGTGCTCCTATATAAGAAATACTTTCGGCGGCCTAGATTGAAAGAAGTCAGACCCGTCGAACAGTACGATTTGAAAATTCTGGCATCCACTGCCATTGCGGCCGACACTGACCTTAGCTTTCAAAAAAGGAGCGGGATTCCCGCGCATGCTTATATCATGATGAATTTAAGACGCTATTCCTCAACTTCCAGCTGGCAGTCTTGTCTTATACATTTAAACTGGGCAAACGACCTGTGTAGCGCTTGCTATAACAAACTAAACCGCGCTCTTTCTGTGCGGCTGCGATCATTCGGTACCCTCCTGCTCTAGCCCGAACCGACGTTTCGAACACACGCTTTTCTCGAAATATGGATGTAGGTTCATCTTTTTCTTTCTTTTGATTTCCGGTTCATTCCGAGTTTTTAACCGGTTTTTTTCAGGTACTCTGTCAGCGCAAACCCTTCCCAGTGAAGGGTACGGGATGGCCCAGGTGGGAAATCCAGTGGGATCTCCCAGCAGGCGTAACTTCAGACGAGGTGCTTGCTCGTCATTCGGTACCACACCTTCTTGAACGCCTTTCAAGTCATAGAACACCGGGGCATGTACAACTTGGGGAAGGGCGTACAGGAGTGTACCGAAACCTCATTACTGACTGCCCTCGGAGGGATGGAACGGCGAAATCTTTCTGAATTGGATACGACACTAACTTCTGACAATTTGCCCGTTGTGTCTCACGACTTCAATACCTGGCGGATTTCCACGTTACCGGATAGACTGATCCGAGAACTCCATTCAGCAGATGTTAAGAATATACCGGTGATCATTCGAGAGGTTTCAAATGGTGAGATCACAGAATCATACACCGTAACAAACGACATCATCCCTTTTCTTGAGCCTCTTTTGGATAAGGTTTTCGACGTCAATCCGGGCGCAACCTTCTTTTTAGATGGTCGCGACTTTGAAGCCCACATTATCACTGCTTGGCTAAGCCGCCGTCCGAAATACCGTCAGCGTGTGGTCCTTCTCTTTTACACCTTCGAGTACTCCAGCGGCGAAGCGTTCTTTGACGCGGTCAAACAGGTTAGCCCTGAGCCTGATTGGAGGGAAACCGTCGCGCTCATGCCGGTGATTTTTCCTCAAGAACTTCCGAGGTTGGCAAAACTGATCGATCTTAGCGACATCGCCGTCGAGGACCTTTATGAAGGCGGCAAAATCTGGATCGATTCGATGCTCAGGCAGCCGATGAGAGTGGTCGCAGTTCACATTGTGATGGCCAGGGTAAAACCTGAGCAGCTGGGCCTCTGTGACAAACCGGAAATCGTTAGAGCCTTCAACGCAGATTACGCCGCAGTACGCCTTGCCTATTATGTGAAGGACAATCCAGAAGTGCGAAAGATGCGTCCACACCTTAAGCTGGCAACTGCAACAAGATGCTACGATTTCTCCGCTCAACTAGAAAATGGCGAGAAAGCAGAATTTTCAATTAACATCAGGACAGGGAGACCGATGCCACGCGAGACAGATGAACGAAAGTACATTCGCCGTGGCTATGGAATACCCGGCAATGCAGCAGCGATTGCCGACTGGGTTATATCAGACCGATCTGAGGATGAGATGTCATTCTGGGAATGGCGTAACAAAGGCGTTCCCCGCAGGGTTGATCACCACTGCCCCCATCTCGACGTTATAGAGCAAGATGGAAAATCTGTACCGTGATATTATTATAGAATCCTGTACATCAGACATAGGAAGCAATTTATGTTATCTATCTATCCTCTGCAATATTGAATTACTTATATAAGTTTCATATTTTATAATAGTCTATATATCTTGGTATATAAATGTATTTATAACTTTAAATAACTCGTAAAATAATTATAACTGTAATGACTCCGCGCTATATTTACACATAGACACACACATCATCTCATTGATGCTTGGTAATAATTGTCATTAGATTGTTTTTATGCATAGATGCACTCGAAATCAGCCAATTTTAGACAAGTATCAAACGGATGTGAATTCAGTACATTAAAAACGTCCGCAATGTGTTATTAAGTTGTCTAAGCGTCAATTTGTTTACACCACAATATATCCTGCCA